>DTVI01000103.1 GCA_012963655.1 Sulfurimonas sp. | reverse complement strand
CAAATTACTAGAATGTTGCGGAGCGAATCCCGATACAATTTGTGAGGTCACCACATTGATATTTACAAATATTGTGGACATACTTACAGGTATTGGAGATTCTATCGTTGCGTGTGTTGATACTGCTAACATTACAATGGAAGATTTACTAATAGGTCCTTTTGATCCTGCAGGATATTGGATTGACTCCGATAATACTGGAGCATTATTTGGAAATACATTTAATGTGTCAGCTGTTCCACCTGGAATCTATCACTTTACTTATTATGTTGATGGAGGAAGTATTTGTTTTGACTCAACCGTTGTAGAAATTGAAGTTTTAGCAATGTCTACTTCAACTTGTTGTTCTATTGCCCCATCTTATACCTTAGCTGACCCCACCTGCAATGGATTTACGGATGGATCAATTTTAATTACAGATTTCTGGACCACACTTTATAGTTTAGATGGTGGAACGACAACACAAGCAACTGGCAGCTTCAATAGTATTGGGGCAAATGCATATAATGTGAATTTGACCTTTGGACCTGATTGCGTTTACGATACTATAATTGTGATCAATGAGCCTGCCATTTTAGACGCAACATTTACGATAGATTCTGTATCGTGCTTTGGATTATGTGATGGACAGATCACTGCTAATACAAGCGGTGGAACAGTCCCTTATTTGTACTCATTGGGAGGGTCGCCAGCTCAAGCAAGTGCAACATTCACAGGATTATGTGCTGGGCCAGCGGTGATTACAATAACAGATTTCAATAACTGTGTAACAGTATTGCCAAATACAATTTTCGAACCTGTGCTGTTGACATTAAGTGAAACCATTCATGTTGATGAGACTTGCACAGCAGCGAACGGTTCAACAACTGTGACACCAGCTGGTGGAACAGGACCTTTCACATATACTTTGGATCTTGGCCCCTCTCAATCATCTTCAACTTTTTCAGGTTTGTCTGCCGGAACATATTCGGTTGAGGTAACAGACAACAATGGTTGCACTGCTCAGATCAACATAGTCATTATTGATAATCCATCACCTATACCGTTTATTGATGTTTTAAATAACGTGACCTGTGCTGGTGGATTAAATGGATCTGTTACCATAGGAGTCAACTTTGGAACAGCTCCCTTATTATTCAGTTTAGATCTTGGTCCAAACCAAGCAAGTAATACATTTAATGCTGTAGGTGCAGGCCCCCATACAGTAACAGTTACTGATGACAATGGATGTACAGGAACCGTGAATTTCGTGATCGACCAGCCAACTGCCTTGACATATACCACTGTAGTGAATGATGCACTTTGTTTTGGATCATGTGATGGATGGGTAGCAATATCGGCAAGTGGAGCGGTTCCTCCTTACCAATATAGTGATGATAATGGCTTGACTTTTCAACTGTTAGACACCTTACAAAATCTCTGTGAAGGTATTGTAAATGTTGTTGTTTCTGATGATAATGGCTGTTTAGCAAATAGCGTTGAAATAATTAATGAACCAACAGCTCTTTCTTCAGTTCAAGGTTTTATTGACCCTCTTTGTAACGGTACACCAACCGGAGAAATATCTTTTGCACCAGCTGGAGGAACCCCTGGGTATCAATTCAGTGTTGATAATGGATTAACTTTCTCAGGTTCATCACCAGTTACTACCTTAATAGCTGGAATTTATGATGTGATCCTTCAGGACGCAAATGGTTGTCAATTTACAGATCAAATAACACTCACAGACCCTCCGCCATTTACTTTTACGTTCGTAGGTAATAATCCTTCTAACTGTGGCGCTAATGACGGCAGTTTTGAAATTACTGCAACTGGTGGAACATCTCCTTACTTCTATTCAATTGATGGTGGTGTAACCATACAAGTGAATAATGGATTCTTTAACAACTTATTTTCTGGCTTATATAATCTTATTGTGACTGATGATGATGGATGTGCAGATTCCACATTTTCTGCTTTATCTGACAACACAATGGTAACCCAAACCGACGCAACTGTTGATGTTACTTGCTTTGGTGGATCAGATGGATTGGGAATAGTTAGTCAACAATTTGGCGCACCTCCGTTTACTTATACGTTAAATACAAATACTACATCACAAGGGTCTGGCGTATTTCCTGGTCTAAGTGCAGGAGTATACTTTGTTACAATTGAGGATGGTGGTTTATGTATTGGAATTGAACAATTTGAGATCTTCCAACCAGACAGTATAACTTTTACTAATCCAGTTGTGAACATTACTTGTCCTGATGGATCTGATGGAGAAATTGACTTTGCCAATGAAA
>DTVI01000102.1 GCA_012963655.1 Sulfurimonas sp. | reverse complement strand
AAAATGTTTATCTAAAATGGTATAATTAGTTAAAAAGAAGGACGGGCATGGGCGCTTTAGATTATTTACCTCATTATACATATGATGAGTATAAGCTTTGGGAAGGTAAATGGGAGCTTTTTGAAGGTTCTCCTATTGCTATGTCTCCTGCTCCTATGATTAATCATCAGGCAATTGCGTATGCTATTGCTACACAGCTTTCAAATGAAATTAGTGAATGCGATAGATGTTTAGCCTTAGGCGAGAGTGATTATAAGCTTTCTGATGACACGGTACTTCGTCCTGATGTTGTTTTAATCTGTGATGAGCCTAATGATGCTTATATTACTAAGGCACCTGAAATTATTGTTGAAGTTATTTCTAAGTCAACGGCTAAAAATGATGAGAATTACAAATTCGATAAGTACCAGGCTGAAAAGGTCAAGTATTATATTATTGTTTATCCTGATGAATTGTATGCAAAGGTGTACAAACTTGAAAATTCTAAGTATGATAAACAAGGTGACTTTTCAACTCAAACCTACAATTTTGATGAAACCTTATGTAAGGTCAGTATAAATTTTGATAAGGTTTTTAAACGCTTTAGAAAATAAAACTTCAAAAGAGAAACATGAAAATCTTTATTTTAATGATATTTCTTATTTTCTCTTTATCTGCACAAAAACCACAACTCTTTCTCTTAAAAACTTACAAAAACGATATGAATGTGACTGGCTGGGTTATGAGCGAGAAGTATGATGGAGTTAGAGCTTATTGGAATGGCAAAGACCTTATATCTCGTTCAGGAAAGATTTTTACAGCTCCTCGTAGATTTACCCAGAATTTCCCTCCCTTTGAGCTTGATGGTGAGTTATGGACTAAACGAGGTGGGTTTGAGAAGATTGTTTCTATTGTAAATACTAAAGACTCAGGGGAACGTTGGATGGGGTTGAGATATATGGTTTTTGAAGTTCCTCATCAAGAAGGGTCTTTTTTTGAGCGTTTGGATATTTTGAAGTCTTATCTGCAAGCTAGCCCCCAAACTTACATCAAAATCATTAAACAAATAAAGATTAAAAATAATGAAGAAGTGAAGGCATATTTTATAAAGCTAACACATCTTGGGGCAGAGGGGATAGTGATACGTAATCCTGATCTTGCTTATTATACTGGGCGGAAAAAAGATGCTTTAAAATATAAACCTTTTATTGACGCAGAGTGTAGGGTTCTTGAGATTATTGAAGGTAAGGGAAAGTATAAGGGAATGTTAGGTGCCTTAAAATGTGATTTTAATGGAAAGATAATAAAAATTGGATCTGGTTTTACAGATAAAGAAAGAAAAGTCTCTTTAGCCATAGGAAGTCTTATTAGTTTTAAATATTATGGACTAACAAGGCTCGGAAATCCAAAATACCCTGTATTTTTACGGCTTCGAGAAGAAAACTAGTGAGGTGCTTTTAGTTAATTTAGCTGAGGAATTTATTATAAGAGTAAGAGATTACAAAAAAGTTTTACTTCCTCGCAAGTTTATAATAAAGCGTGATATTATTACGCTTTATTGATTTAAGACTCTCTCCGTTTTAAAATTTTAAGTTAATTGCACCGTAGTAACTTTGTACAGTATCAGGATTTACAGAATCATCCCCTGCATTAGTCCATGAGTGTCTGTAACCAGTTTCAAGATAAATATTTTCCGTAATGTCTACCAGAATACCAGCTTGAGCACCATAAATTAGGTCAGTGTCATCTTGCTCTACAAGTGGAGTCTGTAAATCAGAATAAATTGCTCCAATATGACCACCCACAAATGCTCTTAATATTTTATAATATGCTTTTGTCTTTGCTTCAAGGTTTAGGGAAAGAACATGTGTTTCATAAGTTACGCCACTATTATCTATGTCTGAATCAATATAATGATAAGAACCATAAATTCTAGATTCTTTAGTTTCAACACCTACTCGACCACCAAAGCTGTCTTGCCATTCTTCTTCTAGGCTAACTTCATCCGAACTAGCCTTTGCTTGTCCAAACTCAAAGCCTGCCATTACATCATAATTTAATGCTTGTACTGTTGTCATAGCAGCTAAGACTGCCATTGATATAATTATTTTCTTCATATTTTCCCTTAATATACCAATTGTATTGTATTAGTGATGAATAGATGCTGTAAATCCGTCTGCTAGTGGAGTTTTATAATATAGTATGAATTTAGTTATGGGTTTGTTTAAAGGATTTATTAAGTAAGTTATGTGATTGGTTGCGGAAATAGGATTTGAACCTATGACCTTCGGGTTATGAGCCCGACGA
>DTVI01000101.1 GCA_012963655.1 Sulfurimonas sp. | reverse complement strand
AAATATTTGACAAGAAAAAGAGTAAAAAAATTAGTTTCATTTATTGTTGAGCTAAAATACGTAATTGATTGTTTTCAAGGTGTACATAAAGTTCTTTAGATCCATTGAAAAGATAGCTTTGAGATTGGTATTTTTCAGTAAAACTAATAAGGAAAACATTTTTTTCTTTTGCCATAGGGTAGGGGATGATATTTATATTAGTAAATAAGATACGTTTTGTTTCGCCCTTATTAAAAATACGTGTTTTATATCGGGTGAATCTTTTAAGATCAAGCCCATTTTGATGTTTGAAGTTTTCATCATAAAAGCTTATGTATTTTTCTATATCATTTTCTTTCCAAGCTTGTCTCCATTGATACAAGCTTGTTAATAAGTTTATAAGATCGTCTTTGGACGTTTTAATAAAGGACTTGTTATCAATATAAATGAGAACCTTAGCCAGGTCAATCTTATCTTCTATATGTTTTAAGTTTGTATTATTAATAGCAATACATCCTCTAGTATAATCATCTCTTTCTTGCTGTAGAGGTAGACCATGAACCCAAATACCTGAACCATCTTTTCCCTGAATCTTGTCATAAGCATTTGGATAAGAGGTAACAAAGGCTAATGGACCATAAAAAGAATCAACATTATCAAGTTTTTGAACAAGCTTATAGACACCTAATGGTGTTTTTAGGTCGCCTTCTTTTTGTTTATCCCCTTTTTTTTCACCAATAAAGGCAAAAAAGTTTTCATCTAATATAAAGCTATCATTCTTATCTTTAGCATACAATTTCAAACTTGCATTACTTTTATTACAAGCAAGAAGATAATTTATACTTTCGAAATAGCCAAAACTTGTGTTCATATCTTTAAGTTTATATTCCCAATACTCTTTTTCAGCTAACTGAGTATCAAAAACTTTTTCAATAGCAATAGAACCTTCTTTTTGATAAAGATCAAGAAGGCTTTGGGAAGCATGAAGGCTAAGGCTGAATAAGATGATAAAGACGAAGCGCATTAAAACTTATACCCTATGTCTTCAAGTGATTGCTTGTCATTAGTCCATCCTTTTTTAACAGAAACAAAAAGGTCTAAAAAGACTTTCTTTCCAATAAGGTTTTCAATTTGTAATCGGGAGTCTTTTCCTATACGTTTAATAGCTGCACCACCCTTACCAATAATAATACCTTTTTGTGTTTGCTTTTCAACAATGATAGTCGCACGAATCTTTTCTAAGGTTTTACCTTCTTCTACCTTGTCTATTAAGACATCAGTTTCATAAGGTATCTCATCAGAAATATTGTCAAAAATTGCCTCACGGATAAATTCTTTATAAATATCACGTAGCATTTCTGTAGTTAAGTCTTCAGGATCATATAAATAAGGTGAAACAGGAAGGTGCTTAACGGTTTCATTAAGTAAAGACTCAAAACCTATCCCACCCTTAGCAACTGAAACAGGGATAATAAGAAATTTTCTTGAAATTTTTGATAATCTTGGATTTTTAAAAGAATCTTTTCATTACTAACATGGTCTATCTTAGAAAGTAAAATAATATGAGGCTTTTTTGTAAGCTTTAAGAATTTTTCATATTCTTCCGTAGAGTCTGTAACAGGAGCCATAAATAAAATGACATCACAATCACCAATAGCTTTTAATGCTTCTTTCATCATAAATTGATTAAGCATCTTCTCTTTTTCATGTAAACCAGGAGTGTCTACAAATATAAGTTGATTTTCTTTATGCATAATAATGGCATTAATACGTTTACGTGTAGCATTAGCCTTTTGTGAAACCATAGAAATTTTTTCACCTAAAATAGCGTTCATTAAGGTACTCTTACCTGCATTGGGTCTTCCTACAACGGCTACAAAACCAGCCTTTGTAGAAACATCTGTTTTACTGATTATTTTGTTTTGTTTAGTTTCTTTTGTATCTGCCATGTTTTCTCTCTTTATAATATATATCTAGCGATGTCTTCATCTTCAATGAGCATATCTAGTTTTTCGTGTACAAGTTCTTGCGTTATAGTGATTGTTTCACCGGCTCTTTCATCTGCGGTATAGGAGATGTCTTCAATTACCTTCTCAATCACAGTATGAAGTCTACGAGCACCTATATCTTCTGTTTTCTCATTTGCCATATGTGAAAGTTTAGCGAAGGCCTTAATTGCTTCATCATCAAACTTTAGGGTGATGTCTTCTACCTTTAAGAGGGCTTCATATTGACGAAGCAAAGAATTCTTTGTTTGAGTAAGTATCTTATATAAGGCCTCTTCTGTCATAGATTCTAATTCTACTCTTAAGGGAAAACGCCCTTGCAGTTCAGGAATCAAATCTGATGGCTTACTTACATGAAAGGCGCCTGCTGCAATAAACAAGATATGGTCTGTTTTGATTTGTCCAAACTTAGTGCTTACGGTTGATCCTTCAACGATAGGAAGGAGATCTCTTTGAACCCCTTCTTTACTTGGGTCAGATCTTCCATCATTTTTTGCGCCAACTGCGATTTTATCAATCTCATCAAGAAATACGATTCCGCCTTCTTCTGCTCGTTTAAGTGCTTCAATCTGAACCGCACTCATATCAAGTAGTTTTTCTGTTGCCTCACCTCTTAGGATATGCTTTGCGTCAAAAACAGAAACCTCTTTTTTAATATCTTCTTTGTTTAGGCCTGAAAACATTTGAGAAAAAGACTCTTGTACCTTAGCCATCTCAGGAGGTAAATTTGTGTCATTAAAGTCGATACTTGCCTTAGGCATATCAATTTCAATCACTTTCTCATCCATATGCCCATCTAGAACTTTTTGCTTCATTTTTTCTCTAGAAGTCTTATACTCTTCTTTCTTTTGAGCACTTGCCATAAGAGGAAGAGGGGGAAGAAGTTTATCAACTATCTTATCAAGTACATAGTTTCCTATTTGCTCAATACTTTTTGCTTGGTGTTCTTTTTTAACTATGTCTATAGATGTCATAACAAGGTCACGTATCATAGATTCAACATCTCTACCTACAAAACCGACTTCTGTATATTTAGAAGCTTCTACCTTAATAAAAGGGAGGTTCATAAGTTTAGCTAAACGTCTAGCAATTTCTGTCTTACCCACTCCCGTTGAACCTATCATTAAAATGTTCTTAGGCATTACTTCATCTTGCATTGCCTCATCAAGTTGCATGCGTCTGTAACGTGTTCTTAGTGCTATGGCAATGGTCTTTTTTGCATTATCTTGACCGATAACATATTCATCTAAATAGCTGACAGTTTGTTTGGGTGTCATGTTCATTAATTTTCCAGTGAAAGAAGTTTGATATTGTTGTTAGTATAGATACATAATTCAGAAGCGATTTGTAAAGACTCTTTAACTAAAGATTCTTCATCCATATCTGCATGACGTTTAAGGGCGCGGGCGGCAGAAATAGCAAAGTTCCCGCCTGAACCTATAGAGGCTATTTCTCCATCTTCTGGTTCAACTACATCACCATTTCCCGTTAGGATATAAATATGTTCCTTATTTAAAACAATCATCATCGCTTCCAGACGTCTAAGTACCTTGTCTTTTCGCCATGCCTTAGAAAAATCTATTACGGCCTTAATCAGGTCACCCTTACGGTTAGCAAGAAACTCTTCAAACATATCAAAAAGATTAAAGGCGTCCGCAGTAGAACCTGCAAAACCAGCTAGAATTTCGCCTTTGTAGAGGGTTCTAATCTTTGTGGCATTGTTTTTAAGAACAGAGTCTCCAAAGGTAACTTGCCCATCTCCACCGATAACGGCCTTATTTTTACCCTTATAAGCAAGTATGGTAGTTGCGTCAAACATGAGCTTCCTTATATTGCCGTTATTGTAATCTTCATCATCGCGTGTAAGCCATGACCAAGTTTTAAATCGATTTCATATTCTCCCACTTCTTTCATAGAAAGTTTGTGAACAATATGTTTCTTATCAATACTAATGTTATGTTGATCTTTTACAGCATGGGCAATCTCATCTTTGGTAACTGAACCAAAAAGATGACCATTGTTTCCTACTTTTTTAGAAATAGTGGTTGTAAGTTTAGTAAGTTGTTCTTTAATATCTTTAAGACGATCAAGTTCAGCAGCATCATCAGCCGCTTTTTTCTTTTCACTTGAATTATGTTGATTTATGACAGCTGTTGTCGCGGCTTTAGCAAAACCTTTTCCAATTAAAAAGTTTTGACCATATCCGTCTTTAACTTCTTTTATTTCGCCAATTTTTCCTAGGCCTTTAACATCTTTAATTAATAATACTTTCATTGTAACTCTTTATTGTTATATTTAATGAAGAGATTTTACCCAATTTGCTCTTAGATGTATATTACCTGACAATTTCACCTTTATATCCTGAAATACCATGAATTAGATTACTAATAGATTTAAATTCTGATTTATCAGATAATATACGTTGACAATGAGCACTTCGACTTCCTACATGACAATACACAATAGCACTTTTACTTTTGTCAAGATTAGCTTCTGCTAATGAATTATAAAAACTTGTAGTAGGAACAAGGGCGTCTGTACCTTTAATATTTCCACTGTTATGTTCCATCCACTCACGTACATCAACAAGGTGAAAGTCAACCATCTTCAGTTCTCTTGCTTCTAATAAAGAAGTAAGCTCATCTGTATCAATATCAGTCTTAGTTAAAAGTGTTTCACACTCAGCAGTCGTAAGACCACGAGAATGCTCATGTGTTACCGCTTCAAGAGAATCTTTATCAGACTTTGCTGCTGCATACTCAGGTGTACAAAATATTTGACAATGACAAACACCATCATTAGGAATTTCATGCTCAATGGCAGGTTTACAAGGACAGATTCTATCTTCTTCCTTATCCCCGGTTACGAAGAAACATGGACAGTACCTTTTTTCATAAATAAGCTTGTTTCTTGTAAGCCCCATTTGAATACCTTCATTAATTAAGGCATCAGGGTTATAGGCATACCCAAATTGGGAAACGACCTTATCTGTAAATTTTATAGTTTTAGCTAATTCTGTTTTAAATTCTTGTGACTCGGGGTCAACTTTTTTCATTTCAGTACTCATGGTGAAAACCTTATAATTTTATATATGCAAATAATACAAAGTATTTGTTAAAAAAATGTGTAAATAATGGAAGATGGCATCTAGGTTTAGATGCCCTTAAGTTGGAAAATCTTACTTGTTTCTTGCCTTACCCGCAATAATAAAACGAAGGGCATTAAGTTTAATGAAACCTTCTGCATCTTTTTGGTTATATACTTCATCTTCTTCAAAGGTAGAATATTCAGGATTGAATAGAGTGTCAGCTGATTGACGACCTACTACCATTACATTTCCCTTATATAGTTTAAGACGCACAACACCATTAACAAATTCTTGGGTCTTATCAATAGCTGCTTGCATCATTTCACGTTCAGGTGCAAACCAAAAACCATTATAGATAAGCTTAGCATAGCGAGGCATCATCTCATCTTTTAAGTGAGCTGCTTCTCTATCAAGAGTAATAGATTCAATAGCTCTGTGGGCCTTTAGCATAATAGTTCCACCTGGTGTCTCATAACAACCACGTGCTTTCATACCAACAAAACGGTTTTCTACAATATCAATACGTCCTATACCATGAGTATTACCAAGTTCATTTAAACTTTTAAGCATAGTCGCGGCAGATACAGCTTCTCCATTAAGAGTAACAGGGTCTCCATGTGCATATCCAATTTCAATATACTCAGCCTTATCAGGAGCATTTTCTGGAGATGTTGTCCATAACCACATCTCTTCTTCAGGCTCAGCGTTTGGATCTTCTAAATGAAGTCCCTCATAAGAGATATGAAGTAAGTTTGCATCCATGGAATAAGGACTAACAGTAGGATTACCATCCTTATCCATATGTTTTTGATCTATAGAAATACCATGCTCAGCGGCATATGTAAGTAGCTTTTCTCTAGAATTTAACTCCCATTCTCTCCAAGGTGCAATGATAGTTAGTGTTGAGTCTTGGCCTAAGTAACCCATCTCAAAACGAACTTGATCATTTCCTTTACCAGTGGCTCCATGAGATACACCATCTGCGCCTGTAAGTTTTGCAATCTCAGCTTGACGTTTAGCAATAAGTGGTCTTGCAATAGAGGTACCTAAAAGATATTCTCCCTCATAAATTGCATTGGCTCTAAACATAGGAAAAACAAAATCTTTGACAAACTCTTCTTTTAAGTCATCAATAAAAATATTTTCAGGTTTAATACCTAGCTCAAGTGCTTTAATACGAGCAGGCTCAAGTTCTTCACCTTGTCCAAGGTCAGCTGTAAAGGTTACAACCTCACATTTATATTCATCTTGTAACCATTTTAAAATAACACTAGTATCTAGACCGCCTGAGTAGGCAAGTACAACTTTTTTAACTTCTTTTTTCATGAGAGCCCTTAATAGAGATAAATTATTATTGAAATTCTATCTAAGTAAAGATGATAAAGAGTTGAAAATAAGAGCTAATTAGAAATTTTTTTAAGCTTCTTAAAGTATAAGGAAAAGAAGAAGAATAGATCTTAGTCATTGAAGAAAAAAGTCGTTTTTGCATTAGAATTTCTAAAATTTAATACAGAACCAGAATTGATAGAACGAGCACTTAAAGCAGCTACTTTAAGTTAGCCCTCTTCATCAAAAATAAGGCCTACAACATCGTTTATCTTTGCGGCCAGTGTTTCTGCTTCTGCTACAGGAAAACGACGGATGATGTCCTTTGTATATGAATCGATAACGGAAACAAAAAAAACCTCAGTACTATTATCAAAACCAAAACGGATAGAAGTGTTAAAAGGGTCAAGTGCCTTATTAAGACTATCAATTAAGTTTCTTATCTCAGGTTCTGTTTTTATGGGCTTAGTATCAGTGTTTTTAACTTCAGCATTATGAATATTAAGCTTATCTTGGATCTTTACTTTGTTCTGTATAGGTTTAATATCAACAGGTTGTGAGTCTACAGTCTTCACTTCATTTTGAGTTGGGGGACTTTGTTGTTTTGTAATATTATTCAAGCTTTCCATAACTAAGCCTTTATTTGAAAATATATATATACTACACTATCGACAGAAATAAAAATAACTTAATTAAATTTACAAACATGATATTATCATACATACCTTTCATATGAAATATATTCATTAAGTGCTTAACTGATACAATATGCAAAAAAGTATTAAAATGAGTGAATATATTAAACTACTAAGAAGTGAGCCTGTATTAAGACGTTTAAGTCTGATGCAGCTTATCTCATATTTTGGAGCTTGGTTCTCTAATGTTGCTATTTATACCTTATTAGTAGAACTCAATGTATCTGCCTTTATAATTGCAATGGTAGCATCTTTTCATTTTCTTCCTGGTGTACTTCAGGCTCCAATATCAGGTGTAATCATTGATAAAATTTCGCCTAAAAAACTTATGCTTATTTTAATTGTCTTAGAAATTATAAGCACCTTCTTTTTGCTCTTTATTACGAATCTTTCTCATTTATGGTTGTTGTTTGTATTGGTCTTTATTCGTATGGGTGCCGCAAGTTTTTATTTTACTATCGAGATGTCTTTATTACCCAAGATATTAGAAGGGAAGTCTTTACAATATGCTAATGAGATACATTCAATTATATGGTCTCTATCTTATACAGTAGGTATGGCTCTAAGTGGATTTTTAGTGTATAAACTAGGTGTAAATATTGCTTTTATTTTAGATGGAAGTATCTTTATTATTGCCTTTATTTTATTAATAAATTTAAAACTAGATATAAGTTTTGAAAAATCTCAAGAAAGTTTTGTGGACACCTTTAAAGAAGGCCTTATATATTTGAAAGAAAACAAAAAGATCTTGCATTTAATTATGATTCATGCGAGTGTTGGTTTTACGGTTTTTGATGCCTTAGTGACATTGATGGCAAAGCAATATTACGCTTCCTTACTTGCAATCCCTTTAGCTATAGGGCTTTTACATTCTATTCGTGCCTTTGCCTTGGTTATAGGGCCTATAGTTCTGGGAAAATGGGTTAACTCTGCAAGGCTTTCGTATTTATTATTATTACAAGGTCTTGGTATTATGGTTTGGGCCAGTATGCTTGAAAATATTTATTTATCATTAATAGGTTCTTTTATCGCAGGCTTTTCAACGACAACCCTATGGTCTTATACTTACACGCTTATTCAAAAGCATACAGATAAAAAATATTATGGTAGAGTGGTCGCTTATAATGATATGTCTTTTTTATTAACCAGCGCAATCAGTTCTATATTTGTTGGTGTTTTAATAGAATCATCTTGGAGTATCTCTTCAGTCTTGTATTTACTGGGCGGGTGCTTTGTAGGTGTCTCGATGTATTATCTTTATGTAAGAAAGGTTTATAATGTTTAGTTTTGCCATGATGGGAGGCCTTTTATTAAATATAGGGGCATTTTTAATGTTTCGAGGATTAGCCTTTCAAGCGATTATTGTTTATATCTTTGCTGATATTTGCTGGGTGATAATGGCCTTAAATAGAGATGATTATATAGGCGCGGCTTTTATATTTGTAGGTATGACCTTTGGCTTTTTGGCTTATTTAAAAATGCGTTCAGGAAAGATGCATAAAAATCTCAATAAAGACCATAATAAGATATAATTACATATGATTTATACATATAAAAATGAAGAATATGATTTAACAAAGGTTACACGCCTTTATCCCGCAGCAGTTGTTGAGGTCCCTGGTGGTGATAGCGCCCAAGTTTCATTAGAATGGGCAGACTCAAAGTCAGATAAGGTAAATATAGTACATTATGTACTTGTTTTTGATTTTGATCCTGTAGGAGAGGTTCCTGTAAACAGAAAAGAACTGTTATGTGAATCTAAAGATGAACTTTTTGGTGTAATGCAAGAGGTAAATGTCTTCTTTAAAAAGTAAGAGTTCTCTCTCAAAAATACTTTCAATTTCTATCCCCGCAGCACTTAAAAATCTTTTAGATATGGTGCAAATTCTAATAGATTTACTCATGGTCGGAACCTTAGGTGTAGCTTCATTAGCTGCAGTTGGTCTTGGCCTACAATTCATTATGGTGCTTAACGCGATAATGAACTTATATGTAGTCGGGGGAAACGCGGTAATATCTCGTTATATTGGAGCAAGACGTT
>DTVI01000100.1 GCA_012963655.1 Sulfurimonas sp. | reverse complement strand
ATCAAGTTTTAAAAGAGAAACTTTGGCTGATGAATGATAAAAAGTGTCCGGTCTTAGGTAAGCCCATGCCCTTAGATAAAATGGTACTTGATCATGCACATAAAAGAAATGCTGAGGCGTACTCACCTACTAAGGGTGTTGTAAGAGAAGCACTTGACAAGAGAGCTAATGCAATCTTGGGTAAGCTAGAAAATGCACTTAAGAGAACTGGTTTAGGTTATGAAGAAGATTTTGATTTACCTAGGTTTTTAAGAAATGCGGCTGATTATTTTGAGAGAGGTGCTTATGTAGACGAGCAGGGTGATATGTATGTGCATCCTAGTGAAGTACCTAAAGAGCCGAAGCTCAGTAAGAGTAAGTATAATAAACTTTTCAAGTTGTATGATAAAGAGCCCTTTGTCCCTCAAAGAAAAGGACAAGTAAAAAAAGCTATGCCAAAATACCCCGCTAGTAAGAAACTCACAAAGGGTCTTAAAGAGTTATTTGAAAAATATGATATATCTCCGTATAATTGAATTTGAAATAAGAATACTGTTGATTGAGTTAAAGCCTATTTTTCAAAGCAAAAAAACTATTAACAAATACAAAATTAGGGGATACTATAATGAAAAATTCTCGTGGAGGTAATTATGCTTGATAAAAATACGGCTAATGATGTAATTTTTGAGGCACTTAGTTTAGGTGCTTCTTTTTGTGATATTTTTATAGAGAAAAATGAGACACAAAGCTTTTCTATGAATTCTTCTAAGATTAAAGATATTAAATCAGGTCTTGATTTTGGAATTGGAATACGACTCATATTTAAAGATAAGTCTTTATATGGTTATACAAACTCTATTGATAAAGAAGAGTTAATTAAACTCACACGAATTTTAGCAGATCAGTATAAGAAAAAAACAATCATAGAAAATACTATTGCCTTTAAAACAAAAAAGATTCAAGAAATTTCTTACCTACCAGAGAAGGATGTAGATTTAGCGCAAAAGATTTTACGCTTTCATGAACTAGATAAAATGGTAAGGTCAAGCTCTGATAAAATTCATCAGGTCAATATTTCTTTAATGCAAAGAAAACAAAATATTGAAATCTTTGATAGTGAAGGACTTCATGTTACTGACTTTAGACCTTATTGCCGTATGGCTTCTACTGCTATTGCAAAAGAGGGTACTAATCAAGCTACAGGCTCTTGGGCTCCAGGTGCTAGAGGAGGGTACTCTTTTGCCGAAAGTTTAGATCTTCAAATGATTTCTGAAAAAATTTCAACTTCTGCTTTAAATTCTCTTAGAGCTAAGCCTTGTCCAGCAGGAGAGATGCCTGTTGTTATTGATAATGGTTTTGGAGGCGTTATTTTTCATGAAGCCTGTGGTCATTCTCTAGAAACAACATCAGTTGAAAAAAAATCATCTGTATTTTGGGATAAAAAAGGTGAAATGATAGCTAACGAGGCTCTTTCAGCTGTGGATGATGGCACTATGGATGGTTTATGGGGAAGTCTTAATTGTGATGATGAAGGTATGGATACTCAAAGAACTCAACTTATTAAAGATGGAAAACTAACAAACTTTTTATCAGACCGTATGGGTGAGATTAAAACGGGACATCAACGTACAGGTTCAGCTAGACGTGAGTCTTATAAATATGCTCCTGCGTCGAGAATGAGAAATACCTTTATAGAACCTGGAAAATACTCTTTAGAAGAACTTCTTGAGTCTATGGGAGATGGTTTGTATGCCAAGTCTATGGGTGGTGGTTCTGTAAATCCTGGAACGGGAGAATTTAACTTTTCTGTGCAAGAAGGATATTTGGTTAAAAATGGGAAATTAACTGACTGTGTCAAAGGCGCTACCTTAATTGGACGCGGAGAAGAGATTATGCAAAATATTTCTATGGTTGGCTCAGACATTGATTATTCAGCTGGGACTTGTGGCTCAGTTTCAGGTGGTGTTCCTGTGACAGTCGGACAACCCCCTATTAAGGTTGATAAAATTCTAGTTGGGGGACATGCCTAATGAATAATGAATTAAAATACAAAATGCAACTAATGATAGAACTTGGTGACAAACATGGAGCGGATGCTTCTGATGTTATTTTATCAAAGGGTGGGAGCTTTTCCCTCTCAGCGCAAAATGGACAGATTGACACTTATAAGGTTTCAGGCTCACAGGTTATTGGAATTCGCGCAATAAAAGATAATAAGATTGGTATTTCTTACACGGAAAGTTTAGATAATGAGTCTTTAGAAACAGCGGTTAAGGCTGCTATAGAAAATGCAAAAAATTCAGAAGTTAATGAACATGAA
>DTVI01000099.1 GCA_012963655.1 Sulfurimonas sp. | reverse complement strand
GGCGACTGGACTACTGATAGCTAAAACTACCAGTAATACAGGCGTTTTATGTATGATCTAGATGGTGCTGGATATCGATGGAAATTAACATGGCGGAGGGACAGGGATTCGAACCCTGGAGCGAGTTACCCCGCTAACGATTTTCAAGACCGTCGCCTTCAACCGCTCGGCCATCCCTCCGTAATCTCAACTTGTTACTGATAACTACCCTGGTTCTATTACTTCCTGGTCGCCCATGTAGGACCGTAACACCGGCGGGATGACCACCGACCCATCACGTTGCTGACAGTTCTCAAGAATTGCGAGAAAAGCGCGACCAACAGCAACACCAGAACCATTCAGCGTATGCACATATTCTGGCTTTCCTTTTCCCTCCCGCCGAAATCGAATACCGGCTCGACGTGCCTGGAAAGCTTCCGTATTGCTGCAACTAGAAATTTCTCGGTAACCGTTCTGCCCAGGCAGCCAAACCTCAACATCATAGGTCTTTGCCGATGCGAAGCCCATGTCGCCAGTGCACAGCAACATCGTACGATACGGCAACCCGAGACGTTTCAGTACTTCCTCCGCATGCAATGTCAATGCTTCGTGCACACCCCAAGATTCTTCAGGCCTCGCGTAAGCAACCAATTCGACTTTATCGAACTGGTGCTGCCTGATTAATCCCCGAACATCCTTTCCATGCGAACCGGCTTCGCTACGAAAACAAGGTGTATAGGCAACGTAGCGCACAGGGAACATTCGCCCGTCAAGAATCTCCCCGCGATGAAGATTACAAAGCGGCACTTCGGCCGTCGGGATTAAATAAAGGTCCCAATCTCCTGACACCCGAAACAAATCAGCTTCAAACTTTGGTAGGTTCCCGGTTCCCGTTAGCGCTGCCTTCGTCGCAAGAAATGGTGGTTCGACTTCGGTGTAACCATGCTCGGTCGTATGAAGGTCGAGCATGAAATTGATGAGCGCACGGCTGAGGCGTGCTCCTGCTCCAGTGAGAACAGAAAATCTTGCTCCGGCAAGTTTTGTGGCACGTTCGAAATCAATGATGCCGAGTTCGGGGCCGATGTCCCAGTGTGCCTTCGGTGAAAAGTCGAATGTGATCGGTTCGCCATGTCGGCGGACTTCAACGTTGTCTTTCTCAGAAACACCAATTGGGACACTCCCGTGCGGAAGATTAGGAAGGGTGAGCGATAGTTCGTCTCTTTGGGCCTCAACCACCCCCAGGCGAGCCTCGTGTTCCTTGATCGCCACTCCATGCTCCTTACTCGCTTGAATAAGGTCTTTGGCGGCTTCACCGCTCTGTTTTGCCTTGGCAACCCGCTCACCCACATCTTTACGGGCCCGCCGGGCTGATTCGAGAACCGGAAGGATAGAACGACGTTCGGTATCCAGTTTTGCTAATAGGGCAAGATCGTCAGAAAGATCATCCCCTCGCGTTGCAAGGTGCTTACGGACTTCGTCAAGTTGTTCACGGAGGAGTATTGGATCGAGCATCAGAATTAAGATCTTAATCCTTTGATACGATCCTCGCTGCATGGAAAGTAACCAAACGGTCTCAACTTTGCTTGTTCCAGCAGCTGGGCTTGGAACCCGGATGCTTCCAGGAACAAAGGTTTTACCAAAAGAACTCCTTCCCATCGTAGACCGTCCGATTGTTCAATACGGCGTTGAGGAAGCTGTTCGGGCTGGTATTCGTCAAGTCGTACTAATCACAAACCCAGAAAACAAACTGACAGCCTCTCATTTCAGCACTGATCCCGTACTGGAAGCAGCTCTCACCGAAAAAGATAAGCCCGAACTACTGGCTACTTTACGTGCTTTAGCCGCCATGGCCGATGTGACGTCGCTCCCCCAGGCTCAGCCGCGTGGCCTTGGACACGCCGTGCTTTGTGGTAGACACGTTGTCGGGAGGTGCCCCTTCGCGGTCTTATTGCCTGATGATGTGATTGATGCTGAGCCTACAGCGCTACAGCAAATGCTGAACGTCTTTGCCGAAGTTAATGGTCCGGTACTGCTGGTTGAACGCGTGCCACGAAGCGACGTGAGTCGCTATGGCATTATCGCGGCCGAACCGGTTCGAGATGGTGTCCTGCGCGTTACCGATCTTGTCGAAAAGCCTGATCCAGATAAAGCGCCCTCGGAGTTTGCCGTCATTGGCCGCTACATTTTGACTCCCGACATCTTCGAACTACTTGAGCAAACTCAGGTCGGTGCTGATGGAGAAATGCAACTAACAGATGCGTTACGAACGATGCTCTCTGTTCGCCCGATTCACGCGTGTGTTCTTCAGGGTACTCGTCTTGACG
>DTVI01000098.1 GCA_012963655.1 Sulfurimonas sp. | reverse complement strand
AAAACCGAGGTATCACCATCTCCCCCAAGCTCTTCACCCTCAGAATTAATAAGGGCAACATGTTCAGCCTTCATTCGTGGAACCGCAGCAGCTACTAAGTTTTTAATCCCTCTAATTTGCTTAGAAGACAACATACGCCCTTCATATAAGGATATAACTATTGAGGCAGTCGGATTTGTTTGCTTGGATACAAATAAAGACTCTTTAGGCAAAGCAAGGTTTACAACAGCAACTTCAACGGGTGATAGACCTTGTACACTTCTAGCCAGTTCACCTTCTAATGCCCGTAAAAATTTTACATTTTGATCAAAACTCGTAGCTCCAAATTCTTGGTTATCAAAAAGTTCAAATCCAACACTGCTTTCTCTAGGAAGACCAAGAGCAGCTATAGAAATGCGTTGCTTATACACCACATCTTTAGGTACTTCAATAACATTATCACGAGGAATTTTATAAGGAATATTATCTTTTTCAAGTTGTGCAATTACTAAGGCAGCATCTGAGGCAGATAAAGAGTCAAAAAGAACCTTATAATTTCCACGTGTCGATGTTTTGCTGGTATAAACAACTAAAAAGATTAAAAAAGCAACCACACCCATAATTGTTGCACCAACAATAAGCTTTTGGCTTTTGTTAAGTTTATCAAAAAGTCCAACTAATTGTGATATGAGTACTTTTAAATCCATCTAGACCCTATTTTACTACTTCTTTGAAAAGTTCAAAGAAGCGTTTATTCTCAGCTGGTGTTCCCACTGTCACGCGAATTGCGTTTAATGCGTAGCCTTTTAAATCTCTAACAATCATACCTTTTTTTAACAAAGATAATGAAATTTCAGTAGAACTTTGATCATCATTAAGACAAAGCGTTACGAAATTGGTAAAAGAATCTATAATTTCTATTCCCATCTCTTTCGAAAAGGTTTCATAAGCCTTCATCTGCTCAAAATTTTTACCAATACACTCTTGCACAAAGGCCTCATCTTTAAGCGCCACTGTAGCTGCTTCAAGTGAAAGTGTTGTAATATTAAAAGGAGGTCTAAGCTTATAAAAAGCCTTAATTATATCTTTATTTGCTATCCCATAACCTGTACGCATTCCCCCAAGACCATAAGCCTTAGAAAAGGTTCCAAGATAAAGAACATTTGAAAACTCTCTAATAAGTTCTTCAGCCGAAACTGCCTTTAAAGGGTCTTTGAAAGCCGCATATTCCATATACGCACCATCAACAACAACCAAGGTGTCTGTATCAATACGACGAAGAAATTCTTTTAGCTTTTGTGTATCAATCGCGTCACCTGTTGGGTTATTTGGTGTACAAATAAAAATCATCTCAGGTTTATGCTCAAGATACATTTGATAAAACTCTTCTAAGTCATGATAACGTGAAGTTGTACGAATAATTTGTGCACCTGCATGGCGGGCATAAATTTCATACATAGCAAAGGTGATAGAGTTCATCAAAACCTTTGCACTTGAATGAAGTTTTGCATGTACTGCAAACTCAATTACTTGATCAGAACCCGCTCCTATAATAACTTCATCTTTATGCACATTAAACTTCTTAGCCAGTCCTTCTTTAAGAGCATGCATAGAGTCATCAGGATATAAAAACATCTTATCAGATATATCTTTAACCGCTTGTGATACCTTAGGAGATGTTCCATAAGGATTTTCATTTGATGCAAGTTTAATAATATCTTTAGGGTCTACTCCATATTCACGAACAACAAGCTCTATAGGCTTACCTGCTTCATAGGTTTTTATTCCATCTAGGGTTTTGTTAAAATTCATTTGTCACCTTTTACATAAGAGCCAAGCCATGTAATTTCACTAGCTCTTTTTTCTAAAACTTTTGTTAATCTTGTATCTTGTATATGTCCATAAAAATCTATAAAGAACCAATATCCAAAACCATCTGATTCTTTTGAAGGACGAGATTCAATCTTAGACAAATTGATATCGGCTTTTTCAAAGTCATCTAAGAAGTGGGCTAATGCACCAGCTTCATTTCCATCTTTTAAACGCACTAAGATAGAGGTTTTAGAAGACTCATGTTCTGCATTTTCAAAATTACTTAAAATAATAAAACGAGTAGTGTTTGAATCTACGTCTTCGATATTTTCAAACATATTTGGAACATTATAAAGTTTTGCGGCAATATGAGAACAGATAGCGGCTGCTTCTGGGTCTGCTGCAGCAAGTTTTGCAGCCTTAGCCGTTGATTCTACAGGTATTTGTTCTATATCTTGAAGTTCATGCTCAAGCAAAAAGTCTCTACACTGACCAAATCCCTTATCTTTTGAATAAATACGTTTTACATCATGTAAAGAACGCGCTGATGTTACAAAAGACAGATGAATAGGCATATATAATTCAGCCACAATCTTATACGAACTTTTAGCCAACAAGTCTAAGGTTTCACCTACTGCCCCATCTCGTGAGTTTTCAATAGGAACAACACCAAACTTAGCACGTTTACTCTCAAGTGCGTTAAACACAGCATGAATAGAATTTAAAGAAAGATAATCACTCATAGCCCCAAAACGTGATTCAGCTGCTTGATGTGTAAAACTTCCCTCAGGACCTAAAAAAGCAATCTTTTCAGGTAATTCAAGATTACGTGAAATTGCAAATATTTCTAAAAATAATGCTTCTATGGCTTCTTTATTTAAAATGCCCTTGTCTGCCTTACTTTTAGCAGTTAAACGATTAATAATTTCTTGTTCACGTTCAGGTCTATAAATCGCGCCACCACTGTTTTGCTTTATTTCTCCTACACGTTCAACCACTTTCATACGACGGTTAATAAGTTCTAATAACTCGTCATCAATACTGTCAATGGCTATTCTACAATCAGCTAAAGTTTTCATCTTATCCCCCCAACTATTATTTTAGAAATTCTTCTTCTAAGGCAACTAAGTCTTCAAAGGTTTCTCTTCTACGAATAAGTCTATCGTTTCCATCTTCTATGGCTACTTCTGCTGAGCGTCCACGTGTGTTGTAGTTTGAACCCATACCAAATCCATAAGCACCCGCACTATGAACTACAATAAGGTCATTATGATTAAAGCTAGGAAGCTGCGTATCTTTTGCAAAAAAGTCACCACTTTCACATACAGGGCCCACAATATCAGCAGGACTTATTTCTCCATCATTATCAATGGCTTCAATCTTATGATAAGCAGAATAAAGAGCAGGTCTAAGTAAGTCATTCATCCCACCATCTACGATAACAAAACGTTTTTCATCATTTTGTTTTTCATACATAACACGGGTTAAAAAGTATCCTGCGTTAGCTGTTAGAAAACGGCCTGGTTCACACATAATAGTCATATCAAGACCCGTAAGTGTCCCTAAAATAGCCTGAGCATATTCATTAGGGTCAATCGTAACTTCATCATCATACTTAACTCCAATCCCTCCACCAATATCAAAAAACTTAAGTTCAATATCAACAGCTTGAAGGGTACGAACAAGGTCGGCTACAATTACTGCTGCCTCGCGAATAGGTTCTAATTCTGTAAGTTGAGAACCAATATGGAAATGAATACCAACAGGGTCTAAATGCTCAGAATTTTTTGCCTTTAAATACATTCTTTTGGCCATATTTAGATCAACACCAAACTTATTTCCATGTAAACCTGTTGAAATATAAGGATGTGTTTTAGGGTCAATATTAGGATTAACACGAACAGATATGCGGGCCTTAATATTTAAGTCCTCTGCTATCATTTCCACGCGCCCTAGTTCTGCTTCACTTTCAAGATTTATAAATAAGATGTCAGATTCTAAGGCTTCTTTTATCTCATGGTCTTGCTTTCCAACACCTGAAAAAATTATCTTATATCTTGGAATACCCGCCATTAAAGCACGTCTCACTTCACCAATAGAAACACAATCAGCTCCAGCACCAAGTTTAGCCAGATGTTTTACAACAGAAAGGTTTGAGTTGGATTTTACTGCGTAGGCTAAAATTGCCTTACGAGCCTTAAAGGCAAGCTTTAAAGATTCATATTGTTGTGAGATTTTATTGAAGTCATATATATACAATGGTGTTTGGTATTTTTCAGCAAGCTGTGAAAAGTTAATCATTTTAGCCCTTAATCGACGATAGATGTACTTTCTATCTATTATAGTGTCGCGATTTTATCTAAAAAGAGCTTATAAACGAGTGAGTTATTAGGAACTGCCTTTTTTATACCAGACATAAAGGCTAGTGAGGCCTAAAAGGACGATAGGTAAGACAATACCAAGCTCTCCTGAAACTGTTTGTGCATTAGAAAGTTGAATCAGCGTATAAAAAACACCCCAAATAAGTAAGGAAGATAACAAGGCTATAAAGGAAAAAAGCGATACATTTAAAAATCTGGGACTAATAGGGACAAAAAAGAAGATTATTATCACTAAAAAGGGAACAAAAAATGGATACACAATAATCTTATAAAGTACACTTCTAATCTTGTCTGTATTAACATTTTGATTATCAAGTAAGTTCATTGCGTCAAATGCGTCCATAATGGTATAGTTAACAGAGCCCTCATATACTTGGTCTAAGATATCAGGCCTAAAATCTTTTAAAAGTTTCAAGTCTTTTTTTTGTGAAATTTTAATACCATCACTCTCAAGCCCAATATTTTGAGGTTTAGTTAGGATTTGTGCATCTTTTATAACCCAATGATCATCTTTATAAAAGGCTTCTTTTGCAACAACAACTACTCTTAAATCATTTTTATCAATTTTAAAAATACGTACTTCTGTGGCACTTTGCTGAAGAGGACGTAATTCTTTAAAATACACATAATAATCTTCATAAGTAAAAAATAAATTTTGAGTAGGTGCTCCATTTACTCTGTTAGAGTAAATATTATCAGAATATTCTTGGCCCTTAGCAAAGGGTGCATACATATGCAGTAAGATATAAATCACAATAAGTAAGGTTGACAAAAGGGTAAAAGGGCGAAGAATATCTCCCTTAGAATAGCCTAATGAATAATACGCAACCAAGGAATTTGAGCGGATAAGAGAAACTTTAGTTGCAATCATGGCAAAAACCAAGCTAATAGGAAAAAGAAGGTCCATCGCATAATAAGATCGAAAAAGTGCATATAGAAGCTTCAGGTTTGCCGAATCAGGTAAACCACTGAGGTTATCCATAACATCAAAACCTACAAAGAAAAGTACAAGAGCTAACATAATAATGCTTACATACTTTAAATACAAAAAGGAAATGGTTTTAAATGCTAACACACGACTACCTTAGTTTTTTAAGCACTTAGACTTTTTTATAGAATGTAAGGAAGCTACCTTTTCCCAGTCCCCTAATAGAATCTCCTCAACCGCATCAGCAGCATTGTTAATCCACTCATCTAAACATACTTGTTCTTCATTTGAAAATGATGATAACACAAAAGAAGATACTTCACCCTTATTTTCAGGTCTTCCTATCCCCATTCTTATACGAATGTAGTTTTTCGTAATAGAGCTGTCTGTTGACTTAAGACCATTATGGCCTCCATGCCCCCCAGCTAATTTAAAACGGAGACTACCAAAAGGAAGGTCTAAATCATCATGAATAAGGATAGTATCATTTGTCTTGTAAAAATTTTTCACCTTAGAAATACTTTTACCAGATAAATTCATAAAGGTTAGGGGTTTGAGATAAATTGCTCTTTTTGATTTATAAGTGTTTCCATCAAATGACTTTTTAGTAACATCTTGTGCAGAAGTACGTCTAAGTAATTCATCAATAACCATAAATCCAATATTATGTCGGGTAGTTTCATATTCTGTACCAGGATTGCCTAAACCAACAATAAGTTTCATGTTAGATACTTCCTTAGAATATAAGAAGGGTAAAAAGGTGCGAAGAGCACCTTTTAGGGGTAAAGCTTTTATAATTACTTAGCTTTAATGATACTGATTACAGCAACACGGTCTGAGTCCATGAATTCTGTATTAGCAGGAGCTTCAAGATCACGAATAAGAACTGAGTTACCAAGATCAAGAGGATTAACATCAATTGTAATGTTAACTGGAAGATCTTCAACCTTAGCCTTAAGTGCTAAACGTTTCTTAGCAACAGATAAAAGACCCTTGTTCTTAAGACCGATAGGTTCACCATCAGCAATAACAGGTACAAAATACTTTGCAACTACCCCAGGTTGTGCAACCATAAGGTCTACGTGTACTAAGTCACCTGATAATGGGTGAACTTGGTATGCTTGAACAACTACGTTAAGTTCTTTTCCATCAACTTTTACGTCAAAGTTAACAGTATCTTTGTTTTTAACAGTACGAATGTAATCATTTGATTTGAATGCAGCACAAACGTTGTCTAAACCCTTACCGTAGATATTTGCAATAAGATAACCATCTCGGCGAAGTGCTTTCGTACCCTTCTTACCAATACTCTCTCTAATAATGCCTTCTAGCATGTTGAATCCTTTTAAAAAATGTGGCGAATTATACTGTCTAAGTGATTAAAGCTACATAAAACATTAAGAGATAGGAAAAATTTCTGTCAAAGTAATGGTCTATACCTTCATAATACACCAAAAAGGACTAGGTATTTATCTGAAACTCTTCAATATAAATAAAATCTTTAAGAGTTTCAAAATCGCTAAATACACGTTCAGCAGGAATAAGCCTAATCCCTTTAAGCATACTAAGGGGTTGGTCTTGAATCCCTACTATGAGCACCATCACACCTCTTTTATCAAGTTGTAAGACTGCATCTTCAATCGCGTACATACCACTTTGGTCAACATAAGGAACCTTCTCCATTCGTAAAATAATAATTTTTACATTAGGGGTTCTAGCCATAACCTGATTAAAGTGCGCCGTAAAGCCAAAAAATATCGGTCCATCAAAATGTTGCACATATATATTCTTTTGACCCGCCTTATCTAAGTCTTTTTCATCTTCAAAAAGAATAGGTTCAAGACTATCCATATCTGAGGTAAATGTTTTTGATTCGGCTGTATCACCCATCTGTTTCATAAACAATACAGAGGCCATAACAACACCTACCGCAACAGCTTGTAAAAGATTCACAAAAATAGTCAGAACTAAAACAATTACCATTACAATCGCATCAGACCTAGGTATTTTAAGAATATGCTTAAGCCCCTTATAATCAATAATACCAATACCCACTGTAACTAAGATTCCTGCTAATACAGGTAAGGGAATGAAGGCGGCATATTCCCCTGCTCCTAGTAAAACAAATAAAAGGCCTAAACCATGTACAAACCCCGAACGACGACTCCTTCCCCCTGCATTAATATTGACGACCGTACGCATGGTTGCTCCTGCACCAGGAAGACCCCCAATAAGGCCTGCCACGGTATTTCCTATCCCCTGCCCTATTAATTCTTTGTTAGAATTATGTTTAGTCTTGGTCATATTATCCGCAACAACTGAGGTAAGTAAAGAATCAATAGCACCCAAAGAGGCTAAGGTAATAGCAGGAATAACAATAACCATAGGGTGGTGCCAATCTAAATTTAAAAGTGTATTAACATGAATTTCAGGCATTCCCTTAGGAATATCCCCAATAATGGGCACATCAAAACCCATATATGCAGAAAAAACACTTAATGCAATAAGTGCCACCAGTGTGGAAGGAATCTTTTTCGTGATTAAAGGAAAAAGATAAATGATGATTAGGGTGCCTACAGAAAGAAGTACAGCCTGAAGATTAAGACTTGCAGAAATCTCACCCAAAGAACTCACTATGTCAATTACCTTTGAAGGTGAGTTTAGTCCAAAAAAAGGAAAGATTTGCAAGAGTATAATAATAGAACCAATACCTGACATAAAGCCAGAGATAACAGGATAAGGCATATAACGTATATATTGACCAATACCTGAAATACCAAGAAGCACCTGAAATACACCTGCTAGAACAAAGGTAGCAATAATAGTAGCAAAGGCTGCTTCAATTGAACCATAATACGCAACCTCACTCGCAATCACAGCCGCCGCGACAACCGCCATTGGACCTGTAGGTCCTGATATTTGAGTTTTTGTCCCTCCCAATATTGAGGCTAATATACCTAAGGCAATAGCCCCATACAAACCTGCAATCGCGCCCCTTCCAGACTGTACACCAAAAGCCAGAGCTAAGGGTAAGGCAACAACGGCAGCGGTAATACCACCAAAAAGGTCACCTGATATATTCTTCTTATCTATCATTTTAACGTCCTCATTAAATTTATGAACGGAATTCTATCATATAACATAAACTTATTTTAAAGTTTTACTTAAAAAAGTTCTAAAAATGACGATATTTATACATGACAGAAATTAGTTCCTTACAACAATTAGCATTACTTTTCCCAAAATCAAATAAGACAATTTCTAAAATTTTAGACAATGCTACACCTGAGCAATTAAAGACACTTTCCCAAGCTAAAGACTTAAAAACTATACTTTCTCAACTTATGAGAGATACACTTGATACAACTAAGTCAAATAAAATAATTCTTAATATCTTAAAAAACTCTGATTTTTTCAAAGAGCTAGGTAACTTTTCTAAAGAGATGAAGGTCCTAGTTGAACTTCTTGAAGCTGAAAATATTCCTAATAAAAAGATTGATAAATTACTGCAAACACTTAAACTCTCTTTGCTTGATTTTAAGCAAGGAGATAGTGCGGCATTAAAAAAGTTCGTAAAAAACTCTGGTGTCTTTTTAGAGTCTAAGTTCTTGCAAGATAATAGCCCCAAGACTGAACTTAAAACTGTTTTAAAAGACTTAAAACTCCTTCTTTTACAAAGTAAAGAAAAAGGGGCTAGTCCTGTACTTAAAAATATAGAAAATATTTTAAAAAATGAAACAGTCTTTTCAAAAAGCAGTGATATAAGTTCTTTAAACTTAATAAAAAAAGAACTTTCAACTTTAGTATCTTCCTTAAAAGGGCTTATACATTCAGCTGAACCACTACAAACTAAAGAAGTCCAAACCCTTGTTCATAAACTACCAAGCCTAGCTCAAAATTCTCAAAAAGGTGAGCACTTTTCCCTTTCTAACTTAAAGAACCTGACACATGAACTTTCATCTGAACTTCGTCTTAGTCCTAAGCAAACAACTAAAACACTTGTTTCTACACTTGAAGCTATTGAAAACAAGATCGAAAATATCATAAAAGATAACACTTCAAAAC
>DTVI01000097.1 GCA_012963655.1 Sulfurimonas sp. | reverse complement strand
GTCTCCAGAACATCCAGGACATTACCCAAACTGGAAACGCCCCTATCCGGCAGATAGATGGTCATGACGGTTTGGCGGTATAAATGGTTGGAGCAAGGCCGGAAAGCCTGTCTGAACCTCAATGAATACCCGTAATTCGCATTCATGAACCCTTCTTTGAAAAATGAACCAGGCAGTATCTCAACTACAACGGCAATGGGCGCCGCGTCCAATGTAAAGAGTGAAGATGTATTCCGTAAGGGTGATGCAATAGATGTCGCCCCCAATTGGAAACTGGTATGGTGGCGTTTCAAGAAACATCGGTTGGCACTGGTCAGTGGTGTGATCTTCATTGTAATTGCCTTGATCGCAGTTTTTCCAGATTTCTTCAGTACACGGAACCCACACAAAACCAGCGCGACAAAATCGTTCATGCCTGTCCAAGGTATCCATTTTTTTGAAAACGGAAATTTCAATCCCCATATTGACAAGTTAGTGGGGAAACGTAATTCCAAGACATTGAAAATGGAGTGGAAAGCCCATGAAACCCAAAAGATCCCTATCGAGTTTTTTGTGGAAGGTTATTACTACCAAATTCTAGGTATGATTGAAACAAATATTCATTTTCTTGGAGTTAGTGACCCAAAATCACGGCAAACGATTCATTTACTGGGAACAGATCGGTTGGGTCGGGATCAATGGTCGCGGTTGATGCACGGGACTCGGGTATCGTTGTCCATCGGTCTGGTCGCCGTGTTCCTCAGCGTCTTTTTTGGTATCCTACTCGGTGGCATTTCCGGATACTATGGTGGCTGGACGGACCTGATCATCCAGCGTTTTATTGAAATCCTGCAGTCTTTGCCACCAATTCCCATCTGGATGGCGTTGACCGCATCACTTCCAAGAGATTGGTCTGTTGAACAAACCTATTTTGCCATCACCATCATACTTTCTATGATTGGCTGGACTACACTGGCACGTGAAGTTAGAGGGCGGTTTCTTTCGATGCGGGAGGAGGATTTCGTAATGGCCGCTCATTTGTCCGGATGCAGTCAGATGAGGATTATTTTCCGGCATATGCTCCCGACTTTTACCAGTCACATCATTGCCACCAGTACTCTGGCTGTTCCTGTCATGATCATCAATGAAACATTCCTCAGTTTCCTAGGACTCGGGTTGCGCCCACCGGCAATCAGTTGGGGGGTTTTACTGCAGGAAGCACAGAACCTCCAGTCAATCGCACTTGCACCGTGGTTGCTCCTACCAGGATTGGCCGTGATAATAACCGTACTTGCATTGAACATTCTGGGAGATGGATTGCGCGATGCAGCTGACCCTTATAGTTAATGTCGAAAAAACCGCGAATAAGGATGTCTGAAGTTAAACCTCTATTGTCAGTAGAGAAGCTCAAAACCTGTTTTGAGCTTGATGAAGGCACAGTTAAAGCAGTTGACGGTGTTAGTTTTAAGCTATACCCGAGGAAAATTTTAGGTATTGTTGGAGAAAGCGGTTGCGGTAAAAGTATTACAATCAAATCAATCCTGCGTATTTTAGAAAAACCTGGGCGTATTACATCAGGTAAAATTATGTTCCAGAGTACCAAGTCTCCAGGAAAAGCTGAATCGGAGCTTGTCGACTTAGCTCAGTTGGAGCCACATTGCAAACAAATACGTTCCATACGGGGCAATGAAATTGCTCTTATTCCTCAAGAACCAATGGCCGCCTTCAGTCCGGTTCATACCATAGGCAATCAAATAACTGAGGCTGTTTTGTTGCACAGCTCTATCGGTTCCTCTGAAGCTCAACAGATTGTGATTAAATGTCTTCGTGAAGTGGGAATTCCAAATCCGGAACGATGCATGGAAATGTATTCATGGGAATTAAGTGGCGGGTTGAGACAGCGGGCGCTGATTAGTATGGCGTTAGTCTGTGAACCTTCATTGTTAATTGCTGATGAACCGACCACTGCAATTGATGTGACAACTCAGGCACAGATTCTCAACCTTCTCCGCATACTTCAAAAAGATCACAACACCGCTATTATTTTCATCACACATGATTTAGGAGTGATCTCTCAGTTGGCTGATGATGTAGTCGTGATGTATCTAGGAAGAGTTATGGAAGTTGGCCCCGTAGATGATATCTTTCACAATCCTCAGCACCCATACACAAAAGCTCTGTTGAAATCAATTCCAACCATCAACACAGTCAATCGCTCATGGCTGCCCACCATCGAAGGTTCAATCCCACATGCTTTTCACCGCCCCAAAGGTTGTCCGTTTAACCAACGCTGCCCGGACGCAATGCCCGGCTCTTGCGATCAGCAACTCCCGGCGCT
>DTVI01000096.1 GCA_012963655.1 Sulfurimonas sp. | reverse complement strand
TTTTTTTCTTTAATTTTATCATAATCAATGGCCTGTCTATTACTATCATTACAAGCACTTAAAAGACCTCCTGCCGCTAGTACTGAACTACTTGTGATAAAGTCTCTTCTTTTCATTTGGCCTCTTTATATGCTTAAAATAAGCTAGGTTGTTGTGTCTTAACTTCAAACACACTATTATTTAAAATATCAGCACTTTGTTCTACTATAAGAGCAAAATGATAATCTTGTGATTTAAGCGTATGCATAATATCCCATAGGTTTTCATATCCGAAAATATTTTTATTTTCTTCGAGTTGTCCTATCTTAGAAGAAGGGACTAGATATAGTATCTTGGCCCAGTTAGCCTGCTTCTTTAAAAAGTTGATTTGTTCTTTAACTAACTCGAAACTGCTTTCAAAAATCAGTACATTATCGCTCTTACCAAAGTCTTTAACTTCAAAATGTATATTTGTAAAAACTGCTTGAAAATGATTTATTGGAGAAAAATTTCTTAACTGATAGCCAATGTTGTTATGCTTAAAAAATTGAAGCACAGATTCTAAATAAGGCAAGAAAAAAGGAGAAAGCAATTGCCTTTCATAATACGTATCATCATAAATAAAAGAGGTTTCAAATAAGGTTTGCTCTACTACATTAATAGTAGAATTTATAACCTTGTTCAAAGGCTTTGCATCTACAAACAGTTCTTCATTTATATATTTTTTTGAAAAAAGAATAAACTGTTTTTCTTGTAATTGATAAAGCTCATGCATATGCTCTTTAAGACTTTTGTTTAGAATTAGTATGTCTCTTGAGGTGATAATTTGCGAAGCAAGTTTTAAGGAAATTTCATCACAATAATAAACCTTAGGTGACTTTTGCAAGACATGGAAGCGAAGTAAACGAAGCAGGGCTTTGTTCACACAAGCCACCTTTATCCATGCGATTTCTTGATCACTGATTTGGGTAGGTTTATCAAATAAAATCCCATAAGCACCATTTAAAATAGCTTCTTCTATATTTTCATGATTTAGGGCAATAAAAAGATCACCACGTCTGATTTTAGAAAGTTCAAAATGAACCTCTTCAAAAGAGGTGATGCTAGGAGAGTTAGCAAGGTTTCCCTCGACTAAGGCCGTTAAGTTGGCTAGATTCATCCTACCGATGAGCCCGCTTTGCGTTTGTGTTCTGGTCGCATAAGAGAAAGACCTTCTTCATCCTTAGCAGCTAAAAGCATGCCCTCAGATAAAAGTCCCATAAGCTTTGCCGGCTTTAAGTTAGATACAACACAAACCTGTGTATTTACAAGTTCTTCAACTGTATAAAACTCTCTAATACCAGCAACAATTTGTCTTGGCTCTTTTTCACCGACATCAACAGATAGCTTATAAAGTTTTTTACTTTTTGGCACTGCTTCTGCTTCTAAAATAGTTCCAATACGTAAAGAGGTTTCAAAGAACTGATCAATGGTGATAAGGTTGTCTTCTTCAACTGTTGATTCTTTCTTTGTTTCCATCTTTTTTGCAGGTACTTCGTCTTTTTTAGGCTCAGGTACTTGATCCATTAAAGGCGCTTCAACACGAGGAAATAAAGGAGGCACTTTCTCAATAACAAAGGCTTCTAAAAGCTTCTTATCTAAGATAAGCTTTTGATAAGAGTTTGTATCTATATCAAAATTAAGTGCCTTAGAAATAGTAGTCGTTGTATTTGGCATAATACAATTAAGCATTACTGAGGCCTTAGCTAAGATATTTGCAATAAGAGCAACAGTTGCTAATGCCTCGTCTTTTTTGTCTTCTTTAATCTTAACCCATGGTGCATGTTCTTCAATAGCCTTATTTCCAATGCTAAAGAGTTTCCATAATTCTTCAAGGTACTTGTGCGTTCTAAGTTCATCTAAAAATGGCTCTAGTTTATCAATAACATCTGCCATCGCGTCAAGTTCTTTTGAATGATACTTAACAACATCAACTGAGTCGATCTTAAACTCAGAATATTTCCCACTCATACCGATGATACGGTTAAGTAAGTTTCCAAGATCATTTGAAAGATCTGAATTTATTCTATCTATAAAGGCCCGTTGAGAAAAATCCCCATCTTGACCAAAAGGCACTTCTCTAAGCATAAAATATCTAAGATTTTCTAATCCATAAGCATCAGCAACTACCTGAGGAAGAACAACATTGCCCTTAGACTTAGACATTTTCTCCCCATCTCTCGTCCACCAACCGTGCGCACCAATATGCTTAGGTAAAGGAAGACCTAAACTCATTAAAAAGGCTGGCCAATAAATAGCATGAAAACGTAAAATATCTTTTCCTACCATATGAATGTTAGCAGGCCAAAAGTCCATATCTTTATCATCTTTACCATAACCTAATGCCGTTATATAGTTAAGCAGGGCGTCAAGCCAAACATACATAACATGTTTATCATCATTCATTGATTCAGGAAGTTTAACTCCCCATTCGAAGGTTGTACGTGTAATAGACAGATCACGTAAACCACCCTTAACAAAATTAATAACTTCATTTCTACGTGACTTTGGAAGAATAAAGTCTTGATTGTCTTCATAATGTTGAAGAAGTTTATCTTCATATGCAGATAGTTTAAAGAAGTAAGACTCTTCTTTTACTATATTTGTTGGCTTTCCACAATCCGGGCAAAACTCTCCATCAATAAGCTGAGTCTCTGGAAAAAATGTTTCACAAGAGATACAATAATGACCCTCATAATTCCCCTTATAAATATCACCATTATCATGCATTTTCATAAAGGCTTTTTGAACACCTTTTTTGTGCTCTTCGTCTGTTGTTCTTATAAACTTATCATAAGAGATGTCAAAACCATCCCATAAGTCTTTAAATGTCTTTGAAATTTCGTCAGCAAATGCTTGAGTGTCTTTTCCGGCTTTTTTTGCAGACTCTTCAATCTTTTGACCATGTTCATCAGTACCCGTAAGAAAAAATGTTTCATTACCCTTTAGTCTAGAGTGTCTTGCCACTGTGTCAGCAATAAAAGTAGTATAAGCATGACCAATATGTGCTTCACCATTAACATAATAGATAGGGGTAGTAATATAATTTTTCATTGAAGATTCCTTTTTCATTTCATTTTACTCATAACTTGGGTGAGATTCACTCAGCAAGTTTATGAGGTTTCCTTTTTTCTTTATTCATAAATAAATTGTTTTATTTCTTAGAATTCAAATCCGCCAATTTCACCCTTAGACATACTCTCGTAGGTGACTTGAACGTAACTTTTTCTTAGTTCACAACCAATAAGGTTTTCACATTTCATACAAGAATCATAACCCTTGTCTTTTTGACAAGCCTTAACCTCAGATATCATCTGTGTTAAACGCTCCTCAAACGAATTAATTTCTGGCATAAGTTGTTTTAACTTTATCTATTTCATAGTTTGAACCAAAGAAACACGGGCTTGTATCATGTACATGTCTTGGTGTTTGATCTAAGACTCTGTTTTGACCATCAATAGCACCACCACCAGCATATTCAAAGATCATTGCAAAAGGGAAGACTTCAAAAACTTGACGAAGTTTTCCTTCTGGTCTATCTGAAGTACCTGGATATGAAAATAGTCCACCACCTTTAAGAAGAATCTGGTGAAGGTCTGGAACCATTCCACCTGAGTAACGAAGTCTATAACCTTCAGCAAAAAGACCATCAACCATTTGCTTATGATAAGGTTCCCAGTTTTGCTGAGTTCCCCCAGGTGCATTAAGCTTTCCTTTTTCATTTAAACGAATTTGTTTAACAAATTCAAACTCGCCTGCTTGAAGAAGGTAAAGTCTTACTTGGCCTTCATAAGCAAAAACAAGTTCTACTCTAGGACCATAAACAACATAACATGATGCAATCATATTCTTACCTGTAAAGTCATTTTCATAAATTCCAAAGATTGAACCTACACTTAGATTTACATCTACTAATGAAGAACCATCTAAAGGATCAAAGCCAATTAAATACTTTGCGTTTTTATTGATTAACATTGCATCTTCTTTTTCTTCAGAAGCGAGAGTATGAACACTAGGCACATGAGAAAGTTCTTCCTCGATAATAAGGTCACATTGAATATCAAGTTGAAGTTGTGTTTCACCTGAGCTATTTTCTTGTTGTGAATAACCTATGTCTTTAACATCAATAGCGTCTTTAATACGGATTGCAGACTTCATTATCGCTTCAACTAGGGGTCTCATCTCTTTCATATCTTGCATCGTTTATACTTCCTTAGCATTGTTTTTTATCCAGCTTATAATCTGGTTGGTGTTATTTAAATCTAATACTTCTATGTCTCTTGGTATGTTTTCGTTTTCTTTATCTATGCTTTCATCAATGGCTAAAGCATTCATATACGGATAATAATCCTCGTCTATATTACCTCTAAAGATACTGATACGTGGAAGAGGCAGGTTTTTAAGCCCTTCTACAAGTAAATAATCAAACGAGTCAAAAATTCTAATGAGCTCATCAAGTTCTTTATGTCTTTTAGATAAATATGTTGTTTTCTCAGGTGAAGTTACAATAACCTCAGCTCCCGTTTGAGAAAACATATAACTATCTTTTCCTTCTGTATCAAAGCGTGCCTTGTCTTTAGGATCATTCTTGATGATAGCAACTTTTTTACCCTCGCGAATCAAAGCCTCAGACACTTTTATTATGAGTGTTGTTTTACCACTATTTGAAGGACCGGTAAATGCAACTGCTAACCTTTTGTTCACGAGAAAAATGCCTTTGTATAAATTAATTGAATTATATCAGATGAAACTTATACTAAGTGAAAGAGGCGTATAATGCTCAAATATAAGGATAAGAATATAAATGAATAAATTTTTACTACTTTTTTCCATACTAAGCATCTTCATGTTTACTGGATGCACTAGAACATCTGCCTTTGACTACTTTGCTACGGATGATTATTATGAGAAAGCCTTGCCAAATATGATAAAAGCCTCTTTGATGAAAGACTTGGAAACAAAGGCTTTACTCCATGGGGTTTACCTTAATAACGTGGATAAAGAGCTTTATAATGATGGGGAGTATTTTTTTATTGCTCTTCATATTATTGACGATTCAAAAGACCCTAAGCAAAGAGGGCTTTATAACCCAACTTACCATTTGAATATGAAAGTTGATCTTAGTGCTGATATTGATAAAGATGATATAAATACAGAAGATAAAAGATTAGAACTTAAGGCATGTAAAGAGCACCTAGAATTTAAAGAGGAAGAAAGAGAACGTTTAGAAACAGCTCGTTTTATCAAGCTATATAAGGGTTTTTCTAATGAAAACACATCATCACAAGATATAGATTATGAAGATAATATTACAGTGATTGATAATAACACTACTAAACAACCATTTCCTTGTATAAAGAACTTTCAAGCCCTTAATATTCAAGATCTAGAAAAAGGCCACAAATTACGTTTGGATATGCCCGTTCGTAACAGATGGAATGAATATTATCTTGTGAAATTTGAAAAAGTTGAGCAAGAAAAACTAAGTCTTATCTTCGAAAGCGATCAGTACGGTTTGGCTGGGTTAAACTTTCTAAAAGAGGAATAAGTTTAATTTCTTCCCCTAATATTTTTTTATATACAACATAATTTGCAAGTACCTTTTTACCATACTCACGACTTTCTGTGTTAGACATAAGTTCCATACTTAAAAAAGGTTCATAACTTCCCTTTAAAAACGTCCCCCTTAATAAATGTCTTTTAGTAAAACCTATACCTCCATTATATGCATAAGCAATAAAAAGAGGGTGGAAAAGATATTTTTTTAAGTATCTAATATGTTGAGAGGCATATGATATGTTCTTATAAGGGTTAAACATATCATTAAGCTCTACCTCTTCTTTTTTTTGTTTCGCTAAGGCCTTAATCAAAAAGGGCATTATCTGCATAACACCTAAGGCAAAAGATCTCGAAATAGCTGAGGGTATAAAATGGCTTTCTTGACGTGCTAAGGCGTAGAGCAGGGCCTTATCATCATTAGTTAAATTTTTTGTTGCTTTTTTATAAGGCATAATATAATTATGTACCCTATACCTTAGCATCTTAGAATAGATAAAGGCATATATGACCTCATCTTCTTTTGTATTATATTTTTCAAGTAGCCTTTGTAGCCCTTCTTTATCTGAGCTTTTTATCTTACTTAAAAGCTTTTCCCATACATATGGATCTTCAAGCTTAAGAATACTCTTCTTATCTTCTAAGTTTAAAGAAAAAAAATAATTATCAAAGCCTTTTGCTAGTTTTTCTTTAGCATATAAGGTATAAATATTTATATCATATCCTTGGGAAAGTTCTTCAAGGTAAGACAGTTCTTTAGAGATAAGATACTTCCAAAAGAGAGCCTTATCCTTTTGGTTTTGAAAATAAGCTTTTTTCTGAGCAATCTCTAAATAATATATAGCCTTTTTAGTGGCCTTTAACTTTAAAGCATTTAGGGCTAAAAAGAAATAAGACTCAGCACTTACATCACAGGCTTGAAGCTGAAGTAAAGACTCTTGTATTCGGTGCATCTTTTTATCTGTTACTATATACTTAAGGGCTTTATCAAAGCCTTTTTCTTTAGAAAGCACCTCAATATGTTCTTTTGATAATTTTACATTAAAATATTCTTGTCTATTCTTCGTCCCTAAGCTATTAAACAATTTGAGATAATTATTTTCGCCACTTTTAAGTACATGTAAAACAAAGGGTTTCTCATTCATCAATAAGATAAGTTCACTTTTTTGTTTATACTGAGGTTTTAAGGTTTTACAAAAGGAAAGTCGCTGAGTCTTAGTAAGATTTAAAGCCTGTTTCAAGCCAAGACCATTATTCACACAAGAAGCATTTGTTTCTTTTAATAAGGCACTAGTCTTTAGCTTAGAGCAACGTCTATTTTCAAGTATTTTTGCATCATCTGTCTTTTTAGCATACTTTATAAATATCTTATGATTATAGTTTTTTGTGAGGAGGTAGGCACTCTTGGCCTGGCTAACAGTAATATCTTGCTGCATAAACTGCCAGATATTAAAGTTTCTTACACGACCTTGCGGGGCTTCTTCTAACTGAGATAGGCTTACCTCAGCTGATAACAGTAAGGGGGAAAGTAAAAGTAATAACTTTCTCATAAAGAATGCATAAGTGAATGCATTAAAACTTGTAATATTTGTAAAGAAATAATAATAATTAAAGGCGAAAGGTCAATACCATTAAATGTAGTAGGCATATAACGTCTAACTAAAGCATAAGCAGGGTTAGTTAGTCTGTATAAAAGTTGTACTATAGGATTGAAAGGATCTGGTTTAACCCAAGTAAGTAAAGAGGCTATAATAATAACCCACATATACACCATAATTAAAGTATTGAAAATACCGAATAGTCCTAAAATTATTTCCATTAATGCGCTCATTTAACAATCTCCCCAAGGTAATTTTTTAAAAACGGATACATATCTGCTATTTCAGGCCCATTTTGTGCGCCTGTTAATAATAGACGAAGGCTAAGATAAAAGTAGTTTTCTTTTAAACCAGACTCTTTCATTACATAAGATTTAAAATCATTATAGTCTTGAAAGAAAGGAGCATTTAAAATAACAGTTTTCATACTTGCAGCAGCTTCAACAAAATCTTCAGGAATATTTTTTTCTGAAAAAACAGCACCAATCTTAGACTTAAGTTCTTTAGTTGTAGATACTTCTTCAAGGTAAAGCTTTGCAAGTTTACCAATATCTGCGTCAGCAAAACCAACATATCTTGAAAGCTCAACATCATCAAGTAAGTTTAAATGTTTGATGTTTATCAAACGTAGTTCATTAATATCAAACTTAATAGGAGACTTAGAAATTTCAGACAAATCGAACCATTCCAAAGCTTCTTGTAAACTAAAGATCTCTTGAGGTGGATTGTTTCCAATAAGTAAAAGATAGTTAATAATAGCCGCAGGAATAAACCCTTGCTCTAATAGCCATTTCACACTTGCGTTTTCATCTTTCGTACTAATTTTTTCACCCGTCTCATTTAAAATCATTGGTAAGTGGACGTACTCAATCTCTTTTGTATAATTAAGCGCTGCCCTAACGATTATTTGCTTAGGGGTGTTTGAGACATGGTCTTCTTCACGAATAACCATAGAAATGTCTGCAATCATATCATCTATTGCGCAGGCGAAATTATAGCTAGGGCTCTTATCGGCGCGTAGAATTATAAAATTATCTATATCAGTGGGTGCAAATGACAGCTTTCCCTTAATCTTATCAGTAAACTCGATATTTACATTTGGCTTACGTAAACGAACCGTAAAAGAAGCCTCGTTGTCTATAGTGTCTTCAGGGCTTAAGCTTAAACACCTGTCATCATATCTATAAGGCTTTTTATTGGCCTCAGCTTCTTCTTTCTTGGCATTTAGCATATCTGGCGTACAAAAACAATTAAAAGCAATTTTTTCATGTATTAGCTGAAGCGCCATCGCACGATGGTATTTCAAATTATCATTTTGATAAACAACATTTGCATATTTGATGCCAAAAAGATCAAGTAAACCAATGATTTCTAGATCCTTACCTTCCATGTTTTTCTCTTTGTCCGTATCTTCAATGCGAGCAATAAGTCCCTCGTTTTTTTGAACAGAAAGTATATAATTAAAAAGTGCCAAACGAAGGTTTCCAATGTGCATATCTCCGGTAGGACTACTTGCAAAACGTAACATAAAAATTCCTAAAATATTTTTCTAAAGGCATATACAAGATACATCTAAATTTTATATCGAAATTCTATCATAATAGATTTAATTATAGTAATTACGAAGAGGATTTTATTCTTATGATGATAAATAAGGTCTGTTATGATTATTTAATGCATATTCAAAGTCTGTGAAGATATCCGTAAAGAGAGTGTATAGCTAACGTTCGTTGTGAGCAAATATTTTACTACTGGATTATGTTGATAATGATGAGTAAAGGAAAAATTGGGGTAAATTGGTGATCCCAAGGAGATTTGAACTCCTATGGCATGGATGAAAACCATGAATCCTAACCATTAGATGATGGGACCACGCTGTACAACTAGGTTGTTGTGGCGGAATTATAATAGTACTATCCTTAATTAATCATAAAACTATACAAATAATTTATTCTTCTTTTTTTAATTTTTATATAGGATTGTTTTTAGTTATAATATTTGTATGAAACAATATGGATTTCTTTATACTAACAATGCAGATTTAAAAAACTTTATTGTTAAAAATGAACT
>DTVI01000095.1 GCA_012963655.1 Sulfurimonas sp. | reverse complement strand
CAACCTCACACCGCTCTACCCTGAGGAGCGAATAAAGCTTGAAGGGAAGCCGAAAGAATTTTCTATGCGGATACTTGATCTCATGTCACCTATCGGCAAAGGTCAGAGAGGACTAATTGTCGCCCAACCAAAGACAGGTAAAACAGTTCTTCTACAAAAAATTGCCAATACAACGCTTGAGAACCATCCTGAAGTTAAGATTATTGTGCTGCTCATTGCGGAGCGGCCGGAAGAAGTGACAGATATGGAGAGAAGCGTTGATGCAGAAGTGGTAAGCTCCACTTTTGATGAACCGCCAGAACGGCACGTTCAAGTGGCGGACATGGCTTTGGAAAAGGCCAAACGGATGGTAGAGTACGGCCATGATGTGATGATACTTCTTGACAGTATCACCCGCGTCGGCCGTGCACACAATGCGATAATCCCTCACAGCGGAAAAATCCTTTCAGGTGGTGTAGATGCCAATGCGCTTCATCGTCCCAGGCGCCTCTTCGGAGCGGCCCGGAACACCGAAGAAGGAGGAAGCCTCACAATTATTGCAACAGCACTCATTGATACGGGCAGTAGAATGGATGATGTCATTTTTGAAGAGTTTAAGGGTACCGGTAATATGGAACTCGTTCTAGACCGCCGCCTCAGTGACCGTCGCCTGTTCCCCTCCTTTGACCTTATACGTTCAGGGACACGGAAAGAAGAACTGTTACTTTCCAAAAAAGAACTTTCAAGAGTTTGGATTCTTAGAAAGATTTTAAATGATATGACACCCATAGAAGCAATGGAGTTTCTCCTTGATAGAATGAAGCGGACAGGAAATAACGAAGAATTTTTGGATACGATGAATAATTAATCAATGTTTGTCTGTATACCGTCTTGTGTCTAAGGATCAATCTTATATAAAGTCAGTCGTAGTTCGCCTCTCCACTGATAAACCTGTTAGAAAAACGTCTTATCAGGTTAAGGGCGTTCTCATGAAAGAATTTTCGGACAATCCCATCATCCCTTTTATCAACGGCTCTTACCGGAATAACTATCTGTATCCCCGAGTCCAAGTTAAGATACTCAATGAACAGATTTATCTCATTGGAATCAAGGAAGGTGTTGAGCCCATTGAGTCCATTGCTGAAAAACTGGACATTATGAACTTCGGCAATATCACTTTCAAGGTCGAGGATGTGGTCACTGAAGTGAGCGATGATGGTTTGGGATCAACCGATAAGACAATCCAGTACAAATTTCTCACTCCGTGGATCGCCCTCAATCAGATTAATCTGAAACGCTATAAAGCGTTAACAGACAAAGATCGCTTAATACTGCTAAGACGTCTGCTGAGTCAGAATATCGCTTTCGTTGGAAAGGAGGTTGGTCTCGCTCTAGAAGAAAGAATTTTCGTAGATCTCAATCTGGAATCACTCCAGGTCAACTTGATGGATGAAGGAAAAATGGGCTGTTTTAACGGTGAATTCAGAACCAACTTTATTTTGCCAAACTTTATCGGCTTGGGGAACGGAATCACCAAGGGTTACGGTGTGCTCTTCAGTCAATTCAATTCGGCGGACTTTTCCTCTGAAGAAACAGAACTGACAAACAGCCAGTCTGACAATCAAGAAGCAGTGGGAGAATTGCCCGAAGGTTGGGAGGATGAAGCCATTGATCCGAATGACATCCCTCGAAGTAAGCGGCTCAAAAACACCGAAAAAGAGCAAGAGTCAAACGATCCTAATTTCAACACTGCCAAATATCACTCCAAAACGCATTGATCTCGGGTAATCATTATGATTGCTGAAAGAGTCCAGCGGATCCAGCCGTCTTTCACTTTGGAGATGACAGCGCGGGCCGCTGATTTAAGGAATAACGGTGTAGATGTAATTGACCTTGGCGTCGGTGAACCCGATTTCAACACACCTGAAAATATCCGCCAGGCGGCCATTCGCGCCATGGCTGACGGCCATACAAAGTACACACCCGGAAGAGGAACACTTGAACTTCGCGAAGCGATATGTAAAAAACTGGAGCGCGACAATAATCTGGATTATACCCCAGATCAGATCATTGTTTCAAACGGTGCCAAGCATTCCCTCAGCACTCTCTGTCAGGCTGTATTAAACCCGGGAGATGAAGTCATTGTCTTTGCACCTTACTGGGTTTCTTTTCCTGAATTTATCCGGCTGGCAGATGGAGAACCTGTCATTGTAAAAACTATAACCGAGGACAATTTTTCTCCTGACTGGAATGATCTTGAATCAAAAGTTACACCTAAGATTTCCGCAATAATTATTAACTCGCCTTCCAATCCGACGGGAGCAGTCTGGGACAAAGAGACAGTTACA
>DTVI01000094.1:225-2328 GCA_012963655.1 Sulfurimonas sp. | reverse complement strand
AATGTGGACTCAGATGAAAGTATGTTAGAAAAGACTAGGGCACATGATGATCAATGTAACTTTCATGAAGGGCTTTGGCTAGATAAAAATGCTTTAATTATTGAAGATTTTGATGGGATGTTTAATCTTATGATAAATGAATCAAGTACCATTATTAATGGAAATTTAGAAGTGCTACTGAAGCATATAATCAAACAAAGTAATGAAGAAAGAGATGTTTAAATAGTATCTCTTCGAAAAGATAAGGAAAATATCAATGAGTAAGATGGAAAAAATATATTTATCAGATTATGAAAAACCACCCTATGTGGTTGAAACAATAGATTTAGAGTTTATACTAGATGACACAAAAACACGTGTGCATTCAAAAATGAGAGTGAAACGCGCATGCGGGGAAAATACAGCCTTTTTTTTACACGGAGAAGAGTTAGAACTACTTAGTGTTGTTCTTGATGGACGTGAACTGCATGTTAGTGAATATGAGTGTGATGAACTTGGCTTAACCTTACATCAACTCCCTGAAACTTTTACCTTAGAAATACAAAATATAATCAACCCTGAGGCAAATACTGCTCTTGATGGATTATATAAGTCGGGTGGTATATTTTGTTCTCAAAATGAGCCTGAAGGATTTAGACGTATTACATACTTTACGGATAGACCTGATGTTATGGCCGTATATTCAACAAAAATTATCGCAGATAAAAAAGCTTATCCTATCTTACTATCTAATGGAAACCTGTTTGAAGAAGGGGAGGCAGAAGAAGGCAAGCATTACGCTATATGGAAAGATCCACATCCTAAGCCTTCTTATTTATATGCCCTTGTTGCAGGGGACTTAGGCTGTGTTAATGACAGTTTTACGACTATGAATAAAAATGAGATAGAATTAAATATATATTGCGATAAGGGAAATGAAGGTCAATGTTCTCACGCAATGACTTCTTTGAAAAACTCAATGAAGTGGGATGAAGAACGTTTTGGACGAGAATATGACTTAGAAATCTATAATATTGTTGCTGTAGATAGCTTTAATATGGGAGCTATGGAAAATAAGGGCTTAAATGTTTTTAATTCCCATTATGTTTTAGCTGACGCAGATACTGCGACAGACGCAAACTTTATGGGAATTGAGTCTGTTATTGGGCATGAATATTTTCATAACTGGACAGGAAATAGAATTACTTGTAGAGATTGGTTTCAACTTACTCTTAAAGAAGGCCTTACCGTTTTTAGAGATCAAGAATTTTCAGCAGACTTAAACACAAGAACGGTTCAAAGAATTGAAGATGTTAAAGCCCTTAGAGAACGTCAATTTGTAGAAGATTCTTCACCTACTTCTCATCCTATTAAACCTGATGCTTATATCCAAATCAATAACTTTTACACGGCCACCATTTATGAAAAAGGTGCTGAAGTTATTCGTATGATGCATACCTTACTTGGTGAAGAAGGCTTTAGAGCAGGGATGGATTTGTATTTTAAAAGTTTTGATGGGCAAGCTGTTAGAACAGAAGACTTTATCTGGGCAATGCAAGAATCCTCAGGGTTTGATCTTGAACATTTCAAACTTTGGTACGCTCAATCAGGAACACCTGAAATAGATATTAAAACAGTGTTTAATAAGAAAGAAAAGACACTCTGTGTAAGCATAAAACAATCTTTTTCTTCTCCAACACAAAGCAATCAAAAACCTTACTTTTTCCCTTTTAAAATTGGCCTTATTAATTCCAGTGGACATGAATGCAAGTTAGAACTTTTAGACACAAAAAATCAAAGTCTTATAGATAAGGACATCTTACTTATCTCAAAAGAAGAAGAAACCTTTGTGTTTAAAAATATTAAAGACGCGCCTATAATGTCTTTAAATAGAAATTTTTGTGCACCTGTAAAGGTTCATACAGCATATTCCTTAGATGAATATGCATTTTTAATGTCACATGATAAGGATGAGTTTAACCGTTTTGAAGCTTCTCAAACGATTTCTTCTATGGTCTTACATAGACTGATAGACGCTGTTGAGGCTGATGAGGCGATGAGTTTAAGTGAAATTTATTCAGGTGCATTTTCAAAGGTCCTATTAGACATGGATATGGATATGTC
>DTVI01000094.1:0-215 GCA_012963655.1 Sulfurimonas sp. | reverse complement strand
TTTTTGATTAAGTGAATTATATTGAGCTGTGATATCCGATCCATGTTCACGTATAAGTTCACGTTTTAAAAAGTTTCTTGCCGCATAAATTGCCTCTAAGCCTACCTTCTGTATTAATGTTGATGCAAGAAAGAAAGGTCTTAGATGTAGAGGCAATTTATGCGGCAAGAAACTTTTGTGCAATAAACTTATATCCGCTTCCATCGACTGCATGA
>DTVI01000093.1 GCA_012963655.1 Sulfurimonas sp. | reverse complement strand
TGCCGATGCCGCCGTCAAGCAATAGAACTTCTCGGTCATCAATTTGCTGTTTCAGTTGATCGTAATTCATAAACTCATCCAATCCGTCCTCTGATGGCGGCGATATGTTCTGATGCGGTGCCACTGGATCCACCCACAATCCTTGCACCATTGGCAAACCACTTTTCAGCAACTTCGGCATATTGTTCCGGGGTCGTGAGGTGAGTATCATCAAATCGAGGATAGAAATCTGGTTTCCAGCTGGGCGGACTATATCTTCCAACAGTAGCCTGGGCACCAGACGGTGTGCCATTCAAAATGGCAGAGAGATTATCTGAGATTGTGGAGAGAGGCGCACCCGAGAGCAGTACCGCATCAGTACTCTCTTTGCGTGCGATGGCTGCCGCTTCGTTCAATGACTCTCCACTTAAGAGGTTGCCAGCTGTATCGGGGATAAGACTGACCCAGACGGGGAGTCCCGTCCCCTTCGCCCCTCTGACTGCTTCTGTCATTTCCGTAATGTTATTCATCCCCTCAAGGAAAATGAAATCGGCACCGGCATCAGCCAAAAGCTCAGAACATTCCCGGTGATGGTCAGAACATTCTTCAGCGTCGGGAGATAGATCGGGCCGGAACGGATGATTCATAGTTGATATGGAGCCAGCTATTGGGACTGTACCCGCTTTATTGGTTTCCTGCAGTGCTTCTTTTGCAAGGGTCATAGCACTACGGCACAGGTCTGTAGCTTTCCTATCGAGATCGGGAGCACCAATCTCCGCCATGTGTTCGGCGTCGCGGAAAAAGTTTATAAAGTTTCGTTTGGTGAGATTGAAAGTGTGGGAAGTAATTACGTCGGCACCGGCGTTGAGATAGTCTACATGAATCTGCCGAATCACATCCGGGGCGTCTTCGATGCCATGCTGTCGCCATCGGACGCCGCGCCGTATCAGCTCAGTACCTATGGCACCATCAAGGAGCACATGTCCGCCATTGCTTAGCATTTCATGGATTCGTGAATAACTCATCGTGTTATCATCAATAAATAGGGAAGGCGAAATTAAGAAACGCGGAATTCATTTACAATTGGTTGCTTATGCAATTGAATGGTGCCCGGGATATATTATGATAAGGGTTGATTGTGGCCATAAACAATCTTTTTGAACTCGTAATCAACATCATATTGTCACTATTTCCTGTCAGAATTTACAGACATCCTAAAAAGTGAAAGTTGATCTAATGGATAACACGAGGGCGTTTGAGAGAGCGCTTGAGCTCCCCGGATGATGGATCCATTGTATATTAGGCTGAAGTGTCAACCACGGTGTCGCCGGGAACTGGCCAGTGACTTCGAAGACAAGTTCATAATCGGAAACGGGTAGTATACCGACCTGTTCTTCCGCCTGGCGAATATGGTCACTTACTTTAGCAAAGACGATCCCCGCACCAACTACATCTCCTTCCATTTTAGTGAATGGATTGAAAAAGTTGAATCCTCCATCCATGGCCAATTCATACCGGTTGCGATCCCTCGGTGCTAAACCACTGCGGAAAAAAAGACCCAGTTCCTGCCCCTTAAGGTTGTTTCTCCATATAGATTTTTCCAGTGCGAAAAAAAGCCCGTAGTTTCCTCGATGCTGTTCTCCTGTCAGGTGATCATCAAAGGATGCTGAATGGCTCCAGCCACCCAGTTTGAAAATTGACGGCACTAAAAAGTCGCGCGCGGCTTTCGTATGCCCAATTTCAAACATGGCAAAATATCCCTGCTGAGAATTGATCCGCCAGCTTATGCCATAGGCATTTGTGGCACCATCACCAGCCGAATTATCGAAGGAATCTCCATCATAGATGCCTCCTTGGAGGTACCACGATTTTGTGGATTCCAAGCGAATCCGGATTCCTGGTGCTGGTACAAAGAATGCGGGGCCGGTGTTTACCGTATTAGCTGAAATAAATGCTGGCCAGCCAAAAGCGCTGTTAAAGAACAGACCTCCAAGATCAGTAAAGGTGAATTCGGCATCGGCCAGCAAACTGCCGAATCGCAAAGTTCCGTAGTCATTCCAGAAGGAGAATTGAAGCCACAACTCGTAAAGGCGAATGCTGTCATATCCGTCAATATTGCTGGCTGCCAGTTCGTCGCCAATGTATTTCCCGCTTGGACTTTCACCATGAAGAAGCATGCCGCTGGCACGGAGGGAGAAACGTGAGTGACCTCCATTGGATTCCTGAGTAGCATAATCGAGCACAATATTTCCCATTCCTCCTATAGTTGTGCCTCGCTTCAGTCCACCTGTTACGTTTGCCATTGTCTCGCTGGTATACTGCAGTGTGAGTTTGAACCCACTGGCAGACAAATTATTCTTA
>DTVI01000092.1 GCA_012963655.1 Sulfurimonas sp. | reverse complement strand
GTTTTTTCCAGCTCTTGCAGCAGTGATGGCAGATATCATTCCTGCTGCGCCTGAGCCAATTACAATAAGGTCATATGTTTTCATTACTGCAATTATAGCGATTAGTTCAAAATTAGTGTAAAATGTCATAAAAAAGTGAAGTAATGTTTCCTGATTTATTACGCGGTAAAAAAATTCTTTTAGCGGTTACGGGTTCGATTTCTGTTTATAAGTCCTTAGAACTCATCCGTCTTTATATTAAAAGTGGGGCAGAAGTTCGTGTTCTTATGAGTGAATCTGCTAAAAAATTCATAACCCCTTTGACCTTTGAAACGATTTCTATGAATAAGGTTTTACATAATGAGACAGAATCTTGGGATAATGATTTAAATCATATTAAAATTGGAGACTGGGCAGATGCCTTTGTTATTGCGCCTGCATCAGCCAATACAATAGCGAAACTCTCACAAGGTATTTCAGATAACCTTTTACTTCAAACAGCTCTTGCATATGCTGGTGAAAAGCTATTATGTCCTGCAGCTAATACAAATATGATAAACAATCCTATTATCTCACTTTCTATGCAAAATCTAGCCCTTTGTAATTACACGATTATGGATACACAAACAAAGCTCTTAGCCTGTAATACAAAGGGTGATGGTGCCCTAATTGATATAGAAGAAATCTATTTTAAAACGGTACAAATGCTTTTAAAAGAAGAATTTTGGGAAAACAGATCTGTAATTGTAAGTGCTGGTGGAAGTATAGAAAAAATTGATGATGTACGTTATCTTTCAAACTTTTCCAGTGGAAAAATGGGTTCTTCTCTTGCCTTAGCCCTATTTTTCAAAGGTGCAGATGTAAGCTTTGTCTCTTCAAAGTTCCCTCTTAGACTTCCTATCTTAATGAAACAAATAGAAGTTCATTCTTCTAAGCAGATGAAAGAAGAACTTGATAAATCCCTTGTTCTGCTTAAAAATTCTGAGTTAAAGCCTTTTGTATTTATGGCTGCGGCAGTAAGTGATTATATTCCTCATGCTACTTCTGGAAAGCTTAAAAAAACAAATATTGGGGAGGATTGGTCTTTAGAATTAAAACAAAATGTGGATATATTAGCCTCTCTTGATAAAGAAAATGTCTTTTCTATAGGCTTTAAGGCTGAGATGGATGAAAAATCAGCCTTAGGTAATGCCGAGGCTATGCTTAAGAAAAAAGACTTAGATGCGGTTTGTTTAAACCTTTTAAAAGATGATAAAAGCTTTGGAACACAAGATAATGCAATTGAGTTTCTTACTAAGACAGGACAAGTAAGTTTACCAAGCCAAGATAAACTTAGTCTTTCTTTGGCTCTGTTAGAGCTGTGTAAGTCTTTATAAATAGTTTTTTAAGTACAATAAATAAGTTTTTACTTTATAGTAAAAACTTTATAATACGGGCAATGAACATAAGCTTTTATGCTTATAGCATTGAGGACTGATTCTTAGTTAGATATAGGACATTATTAGTGAATGAAGCTAAACATATTGCAATTATTATGGATGGAAATGGACGCTGGGCTGAGAAGCAAGGCAAGAAACGCTTTGTAGGACATGAAGTAGGTTCTGAAGTTGTAAGAGACATTACAAAGTATTGTTCACAAGATGAACAAATTGACAGACTTACTCTTTATGCCTTTAGTACTGAAAACTGGAAACGTCCTAAACTTGAGGTTGAGTTTTTAATGAAACTTCTAGGAACCTATCTTAAAAAAGAACTTCCAACCTATTTAGAATTAGGGGTTCGTTTTGAAATGGTAGGGGATGCAACGCGTTTTTCATTAGGACTTCAAAAACAAATTTCTATCTTAGAAGAAGAAACTAAACATTGTACAAACCTTGTTCAGCATCTTGCGCTAAATTATGGTTCAAGAAATGAGATACTTAGGGCGGTAAACTCTTTGAAAAATTCTGAAATTATTACTGAAGAGTCTTTGAGTAATGCCCTTGATTGTAAGCATGATGTAGATCTTTTTATCCGAACGGGGGGAGACCATAGGCTTTCAAATTTTTTGCTGTGGCAGTCTACTTACGCTGAACTCTTTTTTTCAGACACCCTTTGGCCAGACTTTACATCAAAAGAGCTACAAAAGATTATAAATTCGTATAAGAATATAGAACGACGATTTGGGGGGATAAAATAATGTTAGGATTAGAAGAATTAATAAACGTAGAGGTTGGCACGGCTATTTTTGTTATTATTATTGGTATGGTGTATGGTTCATTCTTAAATGTCCTCATTGCGCGTATTCCTAATGATGAAAATGTTGCTTTTCCCGCTTCTCATTGACCTAAGTGCAAGACCCCTTTAGAAATTTATCATAATATTCCTCTTTTTTCTTGGTTGTTCTTAAGAGGTAAATGTGGCTTTTGTAAGGAAAAAATTTCTATTCAGTATCCTATTGTTGAACTTCTTTCAGGTCTTATCTTTGCTTCCGTGTTTTTTAAACTAGGTCTTAGCTATATGTCTTTAATGATAGCCCTTTCTTTTAGCTTTTTATTGGCCCTTTCTGTTATTGACTTTTACATAAAAATGGTACCTGATAGTTTAAACCTCTTAGCTATGAGTACAGCAATTATGGCAGCAATGAGCCTACAAGATTTTGTTCTTAATTTCCAAAATGCGCTTTTGTTTATGGGTGGATTTGCCATGCTTAGATTTTATCTTTCGTATTTTATGAAGCGTGAGGCTTTAGGTGAGGGCGACTTAATGGTTGCTGGGACTATAGGCGCTATGGTGGGTGTTCAGTTAGGATTAATGGCTATATTTGTTTCAGCGGTCTTGGCCTTGCCGGTTATGATGATAATGAGAAATGAAACAGATGAGTCTAAGATGGTTCCTTTTGTACCATTTTTAGCGATGGCCTTGTTTATTGTTTATATCTTTGATTCTGCCTTTATTAACTACTGGAATAGCTTATATGGGTAGGCTTAAGGGATATCTGTTATCTAATTTTTCACAAATATACTTTTCTATTTTTCTACCTTTATTTGTAATTGCTTCGGTAATTATGTTGGTTAAAATTGCAGCCTTTACATCTGTGATTCAATTAAGCTTTTTTGAGATGGTTAAGTTGTACCTGTTTATGTTACCAGAACTACTTTTTTATACCCTTCCTGTTACCTTCTTTATTTCAGCTGTTATGACGGTGTCAAAGCTTTCTTTTGATTATGAGATGATTGTTATTTTTTCTTTGGGTGTAAGTCCCTCAACCTTATTGAGATTTTTTGCTAAGCTTGCCTTTTATCAAACTGGGATTTTAATTCTCATGTTTTTTGTTCTAGTGCCCCATACTAAAAACCTTTCTAAAAACTTTTTGAAGGTAAAGATGAGTGAGGCTAAGTTTAATATCCAAGCTTCTGAGTACGGACATAAGTTTGGAGATTGGCTTATCTTTGTGGGAAAAGACCATGGAGAAGGTCACTTCTCAGATATCATCTTGTTTAATCAAAAAGATAATGAAGAGACTCTTGTTGTTGCGAAGGAAGCAGATGTTGTTAGTAAGGAGGGAGTGCTTAAGTTACAACTAGACACAGGTAAGAGTTTTAAATATTCAAAAGATTCTTTGTCTCAAATGTCTTATCGAAAAATGTTTATTAATGACACCTCTATCGCTGATACGAATGAATATAAAAATACACTTCAGTATTGGCTTAACCCAGATAAACGTGAAAAAATGACGAAAAAATTTACAATTAATATGCTTGTTGCCTTGTTTCCTCTTTTAAGTGTTCTTCTTATTCCTACTATAGGTATTGTTAACGCTCGTCACCAAAAAGGCTTTACCTACGGGTATATTTTTATGGCAGTTATTGCCTATTACGGCTCGACCTTTGCCCTGGCTAAGTCTATGGGCTTGTACACCATAGGCTTAATCTTTGTACTTAGTCTTGTGATTGCGAGTTATTTGTATTATCAAAAAGTTCTAAAGCGGTATTAAAATGCGTATCAAAATACTTCTTTCTTATAATGGGTCTTCTTATGAAGGCTCTCAAGTACAGCTACACACAAGCAACACTATTATGGGACAGATTTATAAAGCTTTAACTTCGTTAGGTATAGAAACCAAGCTTCATGCATCAGGTAGGACTGACGCAGGAGTACATGCTTTTAAACAAGTAATGCATTGTGAGGTTCCATCCTTTTGGACAGACGCCTCTAAGCTTAAAGACCATCTTAATCATAAACTTCCAACTTCTATAAAAATACGTCAATTAAGCTTTTGTAATGAGGATTTTCATGCAAGATATAGCGCTAAACGTCGTGCATATAGATATATCTTAAGTGATGGGATATCTAACCCTTTTGAAGATGCTTTTGTTAGTTTTATTAATACCCCTATTAACTTGAATCTTCTTACTGCCGGGATGAAGACTTTTGAAGGGGAACATGATTTTTCTTCTTTTAAAAAAAGTGGTTCACCTACGAAAACAAATCTAAGAACAATTTATAAAACACGTGTGTATACCCATAATAAAAAGGTCGTTTTATATTTTGAAGCGAATGGCTTTTTACGCTCTCAAATACGGCTTATGGTGGCCTTTTTGTTAAAAATTAATAGTTTAGAACTTACAAGTGAACAATTAAATCAGCAACTGAAAAACACCCATGTTTTTAACACCCGTCCGGCCCCAGCTAATGGACTTTACCTTTCAAATATAGTTTATTAATAAAACTTTAGTCATATAGACTAAGACTTATTGATAGTGCTTGCATAATAGTAATATATTTGGCTATAATACATCCTAATAATCTAAAGGAGCTATTTATGGCTAAACATCAGTTTCAAACCGAAGTTAATCAAATTTTACAATTAATGATTCATTCACTTTACTCAAACAAAGAGATTTTTTTACGTGAGCTTGTTTCAAATTCCTCAGATGCCCTTGACAAGTTAAATATGCTAGTACTTACTAACCCTGAATATAAAGAGGTTGTTTTTTCACCGAAAATTGATATTAGTTTTGATAAGGATGCTAAAAAGCTTATTCTTTCTGACACAGGTATTGGTATGGATGAGGCAGACTTAATAGAGCACCTTGGTACTATCGCAAAATCAGGTACAAAAGCCTTCTTAGAAAACCTTTCAGGAGATGAGAAAAAAGATTCTCAACTTATTGGTCAATTTGGTGTTGGTTTTTATGCTTCATTTATGGTTGCGGATAAGGTTGAAGTGACTTCACGTAAGGCAGGAACAGATAAGGCTTATACATGGACTTCATTAGGTGATGGTGAGTATGACTTAGAAGAGGGCACACGTGAGAGTCATGGTACAACTATTACTATGCACCTTAAAGATGATGAGGGCGAGTTCTTAGAAGAACAACGTCTTGATAGCATTATCAAAAAGTATTCTAACCATATTCCTTTCCCAATCTTCATGGATAAAGAACATTATATTGCTGCTGAGACAGATGAAGAAGGTAAAGAAACTAAAGCGCCATCAACTGAAATCAAAAATGAACAAATCAATAAGGCAAATGCCTTATGGACAATGTCTAAGTCAGAGATCAAAGATGAAGAATATAAAGACTTTTATTCAACAGTTGCACATGACTCATCTGAGCCATTAGCATGGATGCATAATAAGGCAGAAGGAACAGTAAACTATACAACTCTATTCTTTATCCCTGAAAAAGCACCTATGGACCTTTACAGAGTAGATTACCAAACTGGTATCAAACTTTATATTAACCGTGTTTTTATCACAGATGATGAAAAAGAGTTAATGCCAACTTACCTACGTTTCTTACGTGGTGTAATTGATTCTACTGATCTTCCTCTTAATGTTTCTAGAGAGATTTTACAGTCTAATCCTGTTATGACTAAGATTAAAAACTCATCTGTTAAAAAGGTTCTATCTGAGCTTGCTAAGATGATGAAAAAAGATTCTGATAAGTATGCTAAATTTTACGCTGAGTTTGGTAACTGTCTTAAAGAAGGTATTTACTCAGATATGGGTAACCGTGATAAACTTCTTGAACTTATGCAATTTAACACGCTTAAGGGTGAAGGTAAAACTTCTATAGAAGAGTTTGTTAAAAATGTAGATGAAGAGAAAAAAGAGATTTATTACCTTGCAGGTAAGATGGCATTACCAATGCTTAAAAATTCTCCTTCTTTAGAGCGTTTCAAGTCTAAAGACATTGATGTTCTTATCTTAAATGAAGAGATTGATACTATCGTTTTCCCAATGGTAACAGACTACAAAGAATATAAGTTTGTAAACGTTGCTGACGCGAAGTTTGAAGAAAGTGAAGAAGAAAAGAAAGCTGAAGAAGAAACAAGCAAAGAGTTTGATGCACTTCTTAAAGAGTTCAAAGAAACATTAGGTGAAAGCGTTAAAGAAGTTGAGATTACTTCTGACCTTACAGATTCTCCTGTATGTTTACGTATTGATAAAGAAGATCCATCATACATGATGGCACAAATGATGGCGCAAATGGGAAATCCTTCAGATATGCCACCAGTGAAGCCAATCTTACAAATCAATCCTAATCATGAGATTTTAACGAAGCTAAAAGCATCAGGGGATCAAAACCTTATTAATGATGCTGCTCATGTTCTTTTTGATCAGGCGCGTATCTTTGAAGGAATGGAAGTAGAAGATACTGCTGCTTTCATCTCTAGAATGAACCGCATTATGACGAAGGCACTATAAGCTTTCTTTAGTAGAGGTCTTAGGGCCTTTACCCTTTTTTAACCTCTTCTTCATAATCCACATATATTATTTTTGTATAAACTACTTTTCTTTACTCAAATGAAACTATACTAATTTTGGTTTAGCTAAGTAACTTCCTTGGAAATATTTGATGCCATGGGCTTGTAAGCTTTCTTTAATTTCTTTGGTCTCAATATTATTCGCAATAATTTTTGTATCTAGGCTTTGTATTAGCGTTTGCAGGGCATTGTTATTTTGGCCTTGTTCATTTTTTAACATATCCGCTAAGTACGCCGCATCAATTTTTATGTAGCTTGGTTTAATCATTTGTAAATAATTAAGGTTAGTTCCTTTTTCTATACTAAACCTATCGATACCAAATTCGTGACCAGCTTCTTTTAATACTTTACAGAAGATATAAGCTTCATTTACAGAACTTAAAAGATTATAGTTTGATATTTCAAAACAAATACTACGTGAAGAACTTATTCCCGCAAGTCTTTCTTTAAGCCATTTAATCATATCTGCATCTTGTAAGAAGGGTAAAGAAAGGTTTATCGCCATCTTTGTTTCTTCTAAACTAGGCTCTTTTAAGGCGTAGTTAATAACATTTTGGTCAAGTTTTCTATCAAGCTTCATCTTGTGAACAAGGGGAAAAAAAGAACCTGCTTCATGAACATTTTGATTTTCGTCAAAGAGTCTTACATAAGCTTCGCTATGTAAAATATCATTATCTTCATTAAACACATTTTGCAAGGCAAGGGCAATAGAATGGTCTTTAATTCTATTTTTAATGAGTTCTTTTGAGAGTTTATCATCATGAGATTCTGTCATACATAGTCTTGTGATAGTGTTTTTATCTGCTGTTTCTAATCTGGTGTAAATATTTGAAAATACAGAACTTAGTGTGTCTTGGTCATCATAAGAAGATAAGAGTATCTTAATAGAATTGTCATTATCTAATAGTTTGGATTTTTCTAAAGATATAAGGCACTTTGTTAATAGCTCTTCAGCTAAGGAAAGAATATCATCTATATCATATCTCGGAAAAAGAATACAAATTTTAGAACCATCAAGTCTAGAACTAATGGCATGTTCTTTTTGACAAGCAACTTCTTGGACATTAAAGGCTAGATTTTCTAAGAGCTGGTCAACCTTCGTGCTTCCTATTGCCTTGTTCGCTTCTAAAATACCATCTAAATAGATGCTAAGTAAGGCACCACTTGCATCGGCTTCTTGTGAAGATAAAAAGTCATTAAGTTTTAACTCAAGAAAGTCTTTATTATATAAGCCTGTTAGGGTGTCTGTATACAAAAGCTTATGGTAATCTTGAACCGCGCTAGCTTCTTTCTCAAAAATAGTTCTAACCTTTTCTACCATCTTATTCATAGCTAAGGTAACTTCTTTAAATTCAGAAGTTTTTGGAATAACCTTATTAATGATAAAGTTATTGTTACTTACAGCTTCTGCCTGCTGAGTTACCTTTTTTAAAGAAGATAAAATCAGTGTTAATATGGAATATAAAAGGGCAAAAGAAACAAAAGAGATTAGAGCAAAACTTTGTAGTATTTCTATAAAATTATTGTAGAGCTTAGTATGGGCCGAATCTTGCATAGAAACAACATGAATCGTTCCAATAGGATTCCATCCAGATGAGACTGTAGCACTTGCTCCTGCCATCTTAAAGTCATATAAAGATAAAAACCACTTAGGTACATCTGTCTTAGTAACTTCATTTTTGCGTTTATAAAGCACATTTCTAGAGGTGTCTATTAATGTTATCTTTTGAAAATAACCGCTGTCATAAATAGCATTTATTATTGCCGACATCTTTGCCTTGTCTGCATCTGCATTAGCTAACGAAAGGCTAAGGTATGTCGCGGTATTTTGTGCATTATTTAATATCTCTTCTTGAGCATATTTTTTTGCAGATTGAAAGTTTAAATAAATAACAGTGATAAAAATAAAACTTAAAAAAAGTGACATGATTAGCGAAATTTGTTTAAATAGACTCATAGTTTATTCCTTTTAACACGTGTATAAAGTTTTTCCCATTTTTTATGGGTGCTTTTTTGGAGGTTTTGGTCTTGCATTTCTATATTAGGATTGAAGTTGTACACCGGGCTTAAATCAGGTCTATCACTTGCGCTTAAGATATCAGCAGACCTATTATCAAGGATAAAGGGTTCGGAACTTGGGGTTTCAAAATATGATAAGACCATATGCGCTTTATTAAATTTATTTGACTTTACATAAGTGAAATAAAGTTTTTTAGTATTTATCTTTAAGGTTTTAAGAGCAAAATACTTTGCGATAACATAATCTTCAGAATCTCCCTTGTTTCGAGCTAGAAATTCAAGAGGCGTGGCCCAATAATCTTCTTGTTTCCAATTCTTTATATCACTTTTATAGGGTACCTTATTGAAAAAGGTGTTAACGACTTGTAGCTTGTTACGCATAGAAAGGTATTGTGCCTCAGAAAGTAATTTATTATAGTTTATGTAACGACTGACAATTAGGCCACCATATTTCCGTTCAGCCTTTTTTATCACCTTTGGTGGTATAGGTCCATTATTAAATGCAAATAAATTAATAGTTAAAAAAGATAAGACAAATACCTGCAATAATTTCATAG
>DTVI01000091.1 GCA_012963655.1 Sulfurimonas sp. | reverse complement strand
AGGGAAGATGAAAAAACAATAGATAAAAGTTTTGATGGATTGAGTTTTCCTCAAGTGACCTTCACTTCTAACCGTTTTAAGGCACAAGCTTCTATCAATGGTGAAATTATAAAGATAAATATTAAGTCGCCAATTGCAAAATGTGGTGTTGAAATTCCATATATTGTTAGCTTTGAAGATCAGGCTTTTCACGGTTTAATTGAACTTTCTGCTGGAAAAGATATTTCCAAGTACTTTTACTTTTTAAATAAAAAAGAAATAATGTTATTTAATGACATGAAGAAAAAAGTCTTTACAACAAAAACAGATGAAAAACTTTCAAATACCCTTTCACGTCTAGACTTAGTATCAACACGTTTTAAGTTTGAATTAGAAGATAGTCCTGATGAGGGGTCTTTGAACTTATCGTCTAATGGAGGCTTTATTTATACACCAAAACAAGCTTTTTACGGGGTAGAAAGCTTTTCATATTATATTGTTTATGATGATAAAAAAAGTCCGCTAAAGTTAGGACAAATTAATGTTGTAGGGACGAACCATCCACCTAAAGCATTATCAGATAGCTTTAATGTTGAACAAGGCTCGCAACTACGGGATGTCTTAAAAGCAGAAGATAAAGATGGAGATAGCTTTATCTTTTCCTTACTTTCAAAAGCGAATCATGGAAAGATATTCATTGAAGAAGATGGAGACTTTGTTTATACTCCGGATAATGTTTTCAGCGGTATGGACAATTTTGAGTATCAAGTGAGAGACTCCCAAGGTGGAGTTAGCAAGAAAAGAGTGAGTGTTAATGTAAGCTCTACAAATTCTGCTCCACTTGCGCGTTCTACCTCATTTGATGCTATAAGTTCGAAAGTAAAAAAAGTTAAGTTATTAGCGAGTGATAAGGATGGAGATACCCTACATTACAAGTTAGCAGAAGATGTTAAACATGGGAGCTTAATATTTTCAGGTTTAGGGCTGGTTGAATACAAGGCCATTGATGGTTATGAAGGAGAAGATAGCTTTTCGTACTTTGTGAGTGATGGTAAAAACAAAAGTGAAGTTCAAGAGGTTCTTATTAATGTTAGGAGTGTGCAAAAAGCACAAGAACCAGTATCTAAAAAGCTTGAAAGACCTTTGGCTAAAGAAGATATAGAAGATATTGATTATGAAAAATTTAAATCAGTACTTAAAGCCAATGCAAGTAATCGTGCCTTTATTGAAAAGGCAAGAAAAGTATACCCTAAGGCTTTTGCTAAGTTTATTAAGGAAATGACACAACCATAAGTTTTTACCAAAGACATATAGACTAAGATATTAAGTTTTAGTTTGTATGCTATGACTACAAAAAATACAGTTTTATTACTATCGAAAAGGGATTATTCTGAAAATATTATTCTTATTACTTACTCTACACTCTCTCGTCTTTTGTGACGCTTTTGAAGATATGAAAAAGCAGATGAATCAAGATATGCAAAACATAAAACAAGACTTTCAAACGCATAAAGAAGATCAAGAAGCTCAGTTTTCTGCGTATCAAAAAAAGATGAAGGAAGAATATACGGCTTATAAAAAAGAAGTAGGTGTATTCTGGGAAAAACCAAAACTTTCAACAAAAAAAGACTGGGTAAGTTACTCAGATGATAAAAAGACACGTTCTCAAGTTGATTTTAAAAATAATGTAATAACAATTGAAACAGTAGCTTCATCTAAAGAAGAAGCAATGAAAAATATTCAAAGTAAACTGGCTTATACAGTAAGTGTTGATACTAGAAAAGTGAGTATTACAGATACCCTACAAAGACGTATTGCTAAAATAAAAGTTCAAGAAGGTATTGCTACTTCAAAAATAGATAAAAAGGGAATTCTTGCGCCTATTATTTTTAAGAAACAACCTACAAAAAAAGAGTTACTTAACTATACTAAAAAAATAACTCGTACGGCTAAATTAACCGTAAAAAAATCTAAATTGGCCCATGCGAAGGTATACAAGATTTCAGTAGCCCTCCCAACAAATACAAACTTGAAACTGTCTAAGAATTATTACTCTGAGGTAACAAAAAATGCAAAAAGGTTTGAGCTTACGCCTTACTTGGTTTTTGCGATTATGCAAACAGAAAGTAACTTTAACCCTTATGCAAAATCACATATTCCCGCATTTGGACTAATGCAAATTGTTCCAAGGTCTGCAGGGGTAGATAGTTATAGGTTTTTGTATAAGAAAAAAGGTATGCCTAGTGCTTCGTATCTTTATAATGGTTCTAACAATATTGAAATGGGAAGTTCGTATCTCCACATTTTATATTATAGATATCTTAAAAAGATTAAGGATCCAACCAGTAGACTTTATTGTGCAATTGCTGCGTATAACACGGGTTCAGGAAATATTGCCTGGGCATTTACTCATAAGTACAACATGAATAAGGCTGCACCAAAGATAAATGCTTTGACATCAGATGAAGTGTATACCCGTCTTCTGTCTGATTTGCGTTTTGATGAGCCGAAACACTATCTTAAGCGTGTTGTTAAAAGAATGAGTGCGTACAAAAAGGCTTATCCAAACCTTTAATCATGTGATGCATTAAAGGCCAACCTCTTTATCAATATGAAAATGGGATAGAGTGCTTAAAAATATTAATTCTTTTTTTATCTTGAAAGTCTCTGTCAAGGCTCTTTAAAAATTTGTGGATAGAAGAGTAAATAGATCTATTTAAGGCAAACTGTTTAAGAGTTTGTAGTGTAGGTAGGCGTTGATGGTAGACAATAGTGGGATCGAACCGCTGACTTTTTCGCTACTAGAGAGGGATAAATCCAGCTTAAGCTCTATAATATGGGTTTATTGAATATTTTGTAATCACTAATGACCTCAAAGTTAGGTATATGTACCTAACTATTAGTCCCCTACTTTTTTTATTTTTATCAGATTTAACATGTTCAGCGTAAAACCTTTATCCTTCAGATTAGGATATAAGCGGTCTTAGTGTGAAGCTTCTTATTTTTTCAAGTATTAGTATAAAAAAACTAGCATGATAGTTAGTAGCGTAAATGTGCTTCTGTAATCTATATTGAAGAGGGATACAAGTTATTACTAAACTTGACAAAAATTAAAAAATCTCTTAAAATTACGAAAAATTTAAAAAGGGTATAAGATATGAAACAGTTAATAGTAATATTACTAATGGTATTAAGTGTATTTGGAGCAAATATTCCGAAGAATTTTGATAAAGCAAAAGAGATGAGTATCAGGCTTTATCATACTAATCATCTTTTAACTTTTTATACAAACACAGAATTAGAAGCAACTGTGCGTATAAGATCAAAAATGTTCCCTAAAAAGTCCACACTATCTTTAAGATTAGACTTAGTAGATAACCCATACTATGGTACAAAGTATAAAAAGCGTGGCGAAACAGTAGAATGGGAACATATCACACCTGCTTCATGGTTTAAATCTGCAAATCAAGAAATATTTAATGCATGGGAACTTGGCAATGAACAATGTGTGACTAGAAAAGGAAACGTGTATAAAGGCAGAAAGTGCGCTCAAAAAGTTTCTAAACTATTTAATCTTATGGAAGCAGATATGTATAATTTAGTCCCTGTCATTGGAGCCTTAAATGCAATGAGAAGCGATAAGGAATTTGGAATAATAGAAGGCGAAAAACGAGAATTTGGAAACATTGATATAGAAATAAATAAAAGTACAATAGAAGTTTCTGAGAACAAAAGAGGAGATGTCGCTAGAGTATTATTATATATGAATGATACATATGGCGTACAGTTTCCAAACCATAGTGAAACATTACAAATGCTATATAGTTGGAATTTTAACGATCCTGAAGATGAATGGGAAGTAAAAAAGAAAAAATTATTAACTAAGCACTATAACATGATTTTTTAAACTGCTTGCTTCCATATATTGGGAGCAAACCCCCACACTTAGCGACCTCTTTTGCTGACAGTAAATTTTACTAATATCCTTCATTCAAAGCCATCCCATTTTACTAAACTTGACAAAAATCTCTTACAATTATGAAAAGATAAAAAGGGAATAAGATAAGAAAAATTGGGAGAAAACCGCCGTTATTTATCTTTGTATTCTTTATATGAAATAGGATTATGTTAGAAGGTACTTAATTTAGGTGCTTCAGATATGAAGCTTGATAGAAAGATTGATGTATTTTCAGAAAATTCAACTGACACTTTGACTGACAGTAAGAAAATAAGCTGAGTATGGAAAAGTGATAAATCTCTTGAAAGTTCGTAGGTAAGGTAGGTGTGGATGGTGGAGAATAGCGGGATCGAACCGCTGACCTCTTCGCTGCCAGCGAAGCGCTCTCCCAGCTGAGCTAATTCCCCATCGATTGAAAGAAGCAGAAGTATAGTTATTTATGGCTTAAGTGTTTATAAATCTGTTCTTCTTGGTACATCAAGTTTTATTTTTGTCGATATTGCTTCGTGTTATATGTAAATAATAGGTGAAATACAAATGAAATATTTATTAATTATTATGGCTTTTTCTCTTGTTTTAATGGCAGGGGATGGGGTTTTTATCCAGGTTGTAAGCGCGGATAAAGAGTCATCTTTAAGGGATGGATTTAGCAAAAAGGTTAGGGATACAGGCTTGCCTTACGAAGAAGAGACACTTTCTACTAATACTAAGCTGAAGATGCAGCGCGATATGGCAATGGCTCAATCACGTACCTTGAAGAAGATGAACGCCTCAGTTTCTGAGCCTCAGCCAAAGGTTTTACAAACAGTTGCCCCTATACATCTTAATAAAATTGAGAAGATTGAAGAGACTGTGATTAAAAGAAAAGAAACTAAGTACATTATGCAGATGAAAGAGGACGTGAAGACAGAAGAAATATATTGTAAGGGTACAAAGCAGGCCTTACGTCAGTCTGAGATTGCAAGGGCTATTTCCTTTTATAAGAACTCATCATATTACATATTTAAGTAAGCTAAGCGTTAAGGCTTAGGCTTTCTCTAAGAATTCTAAGTCAGTATTGAACTCCTTTTTAACACCTGCTTGCAGACTATCAAAAATTTCTTATGCACTTTCTCCATCTAAAGGGTAGCGTAGAAGGCTAATACAATCTAAATATTAGACTTGAAAGGCCACAAGCTCACCACGACGAAGTTTATTGATTTTTTCAGTATATTGGCGAATCATAAAGGCTTTTTTATCAAAAGATATATCTCTTTGATCTTTAACTTTTTTCAGTTCTTTTGCATAATAATTACGTAAAAAGAAAAGTAGTTCATTTTTTAAATCTTCTTCTTTAAAAGGCTTAATACTATCATTTAGTATAGTTTTTACGAGTAAGGGATGGTCTTGTTGGCCTTGAAGGGCTAGTGTAAACTCATGTGCATGGGCATGAAGTTGAGAAGGATCAATAAAGTCTAGAATATTTTCAATAAGGGCCGGGATTTCAATGATAGTTTTAATAAGACTTAATTCCCACACATCTTCATTATTAAGGACAGGAGATAGATGTGGCATTTGTCTATTTTGAGGGGCCTTTTGAAGACGGACAACAGCCTTGTTTACATTTAAAAGTGCCGCAAGATAAGGTCTGTATTCTTCTTGTAAGAGAGGAGATAGGGTTTTAAGATAAGCAATACCTGAGTGTAAGGCTTCTTCTTTTGCCTTGGGGTTGTTGATATCAAAGGCATGCACACTTTGTTCAAGTACAAATTCTATAAAAGGCTTTGGACGACGAAGAAGGGTGTTTAATTCTTCGATCTGGCCATTTTTTACCATATCAGCTGGATCAAGTCCCTCCCCAAAGATGACTACGCCTCCATCCATACCTGCAGCAGAAACAAGTTTAGACGCCTTAATGGCTGCATTTAAACCTGCATTATCCCCATCATAAGCCATAATTATTTTAGGTTCGCCCTTTCTAATAAGAGGAAGATGCTCTGCAGTAAGAGCGGTTCCAAGGGTAGCTACTGAGTTAGTAAAGCCTGCTTGATGTAGCATAATAACATCTAAATAACCTTCTGTGACAATGAGCTCTTTATGTTTGTAAATACTTTCTTTTGCATGATTATAGGCATACAACAGCCGTGACTTATTAAAGATTTTAGTTTGAGGGGAGTTCACATATTTGGCTTGATGGCCTGTAATAGTACGCCCACCAAATCCAACCATAGATCCATTAGCCGCTTGAATAGGAAAGGTAATACGCTCAATAAAACGTGCATATATATTATTCTCACCCCGACCTAAAACACCAAGATCTATGGCCTCATTAACATCAAACATATGACTTTTGATATAGGTGACGGTTTGTTGAGAAGCAGGTGCATAACCGATGCCAAATTTTTCTATAGAAGATTTAAAGATGCCACGGTCTTTAAGATAGCTAAGAACGGTTTGGTTAGAGTCTAAAAGAGTCTTATACCAGTCATTAACCTTTTGCATTAAACGTGTATCGGTTTTCTTTTGGCCTCCTTGAGTATATTGCAAGGAGAAATTATAATATTCAGCAAGTTTCTCAAGAGCTTCGGGATAATTAAGCTTCTCATACTCCATCACAAAACGGATAGGGTCTCCCGTCACACCACAGCCAAAACAATGATATATTTGTTTGGCAGGACTTACGACAAAGGAAGGGCTTTTTTCTTCATGGAAGGGACAGGGTGCCTTGAAGTTAGCACCAGCTTTTTTGAGCTCCACATAGTTTCCAACAACATCAATAATATCAAGTCGGGTTTTTAAGGCCTCTATGGAGTCTGGTGCAATCATATGTGAAGTATAGCGGATTGAGGCTTTACACAAGAAACGTTTTTCTAGTTAAAGCTACTTTATGATTTAAAGTGATTAAGCCTCTTATCTAAGTCTTTAGTAGCAGCATTTAGTTCATTTGTAATTTCGGATAAATCTTGCATACTTTGATGGTTGGCTTGAGAAATAGTCGTGAGGGTTTCTACCTGTGTCAGCATACTGTGACTGTTTTGGGATATCATTTTTGAGTTTTCTACACTTTTTTGGGTGAGTTGATTGGTCTTCTCCATTGTTATAACAGTATTATTTATGTTGTCTTCTACGTTCCTGGATATATTAGATAAGGCTTCTATACTTTTTGTATTTTCTGTCATTTGTTCACTTGCTTCGGTAATGGATTGAACAATAACGTTGATGGTGGCATTAATTTCTGTAGACTTTTTTGAGTACGTTCAGCGAGTTTTCGAACCTCGTCTGCTACTACTGCAAAACCTCGGCCATGCTCTCCTGCTCTTGCGGCTTCAATGGCTGCGTTAAGCGCTAATAAGTTGGTTTGATCAGCAATATCACTAATGACAGTTAAAACATCTTTAACCTGTTCTGCTTCACTTGAGAGTTCCCCAAGCTTATGGTTCATTTCATTTTCTAGTTCAACACTTTCATTTACACCCGTAATCAAAGAATAAATCTCATTTTTCGCATCAGCGAGTTGGTCATTAGCTTCTTGCATATTTATTTTAGTGTTTTCAAAGTCTGTCGAAGATATTTCGACGATGCTTTGTATGGATCGGGCTTGCTCTGTGGTTGTAGTGACAATGTTAAATTCTTCTTTAACACGTGCTTGAATCTGGGTGAAAATAGAATGCATACGTTGGGAGTTTTCTTGATTATTATGAGAAATATCCTTGCTTGTATTTATAGTGGTTGCAATCTCAGATATAAAGGTGTTAATGCTTCTTGCCATTATTCCTGTTTCATCTCGACTCGTTACTTGAATAATCTTAGTTAGGTCATTTTGTTCATGTGACATGATATCTGTGATAGTTGAGATAGAAAGGGTTGATTGTGTAATTAAAAGATACATATTTAAAGCAGAAATAAATAAGCCAATAAAGCCTACAAAGATATTTTTATAAATAAGATCGCTAATACTTAGGTCTGTGTAGGTAATTGAGATGGTAATGTTAAACAATATTAATAAAATAATATTTCCTAATATAGTGGTAAAGATAGCAGCAACCATTTTTTGCCCAAAAGAGATAAAAGGGTATCTTGAAGATAAATCAAGATTTTTAGTATAGGTTTCAAGGTTAATAACAAAGAGAATAAAAATAGGGATAATAAAAAGAAGGACTAAGGGAATTCCCATCAGTTGAGAAAGCCAATATTGTTCACTTGTTATAGAGTCCCTTCCTGCAAGAACCACAATGGGACCCATAGTACTGTATAAAATTTGTGCTATTAATAACCAAATAGGTAAACGGGATAAGGCTTTTTCAGAGGCTTCACTTGAACTTTGCTTTTGTACAGCTTCTTCAATATGTACAAGTTCAGTATTAAATATATACATCACTCCAGCAGTTGCAAAAAGAATATATGAAATCATAGGAAGAGATAAAACAATAGATACAATTTCTGAAAAGTTAAATATTTGTGAATAAGAAAGAAAAAGTAGCCAAACCCCTGGCGGAATCATAAGCCCTGTAAAAAGTAAAAATACACTATGATGTCATATTATGAATACAATAACCTTCCATCTCTTATATAAATTGATTTTAAAACACAAGTCAAAGCTTCTTAAGGCTAATCTTATTGCCTTAGTCGCTACCCTTGTTAGTATACCTATTCCCTTGCTTATTCCTTTGTTAATTGATGAAGTGGTTTTGAACCAAGAGGGTGGGCTTATTGCCACGATAAACTTCTTATTTGGAGACTTTGCACCCTTGGGTTATATCTTTATGACCTTAGTGATTACTATTATCTTACGTTTTGGCTTTTTTATCTCGTCTGTTTTTGCACATTATGTTTTTACAGAAATTGCTCAAGACATAACGCTTACTTTAAGAAAAAAGCTTTTACTACATTTAAAAAGTGTGGCTATGCATGAGTATGAAACCCTTGGGTCAGGGGCTGTATCGTCTAAGCTTGTGAGTGATATGCAAACCTTAGAAGGTTTTATAGGCTCAGCCCTTTCTCGCTCCATAGTTTCAGTGTTAACCCTTATAGGGGTGGCTATTATCTTGATAAGTATAGAATGGAGACTAGGGCTTTTAATTCTTATCTTACACCCCGCCGTTGTAGCTGTAACCCGGTTGATTTCAAGACGTGTAGCTGTGTTTAAAAAAGAAGAAAATAGGGCTATCTCGAAGTTTCAAAATTCTTTGATAGAAACCTTAGACTTATTTGGTCAGATTCGTGCCTCTTCCAAAGAAAATGAGTTTATTAATAAAAGTATAGAAGATGCTAAAGAGTTAAGGGATGAAACCGCGCGTTTTGGAAAGAAGTCTTTTGCGGCGGAAAAATTTTCATTTACCCTCTTTCTTTCGGTTTTTGAGGTTTTTAGAGCCTTAGGCCTTGTTTTAGTCTTGTCTTCGGATTTAAGCATAGGTTTAATGTTTGCCCTTTTT
>DTVI01000090.1 GCA_012963655.1 Sulfurimonas sp. | reverse complement strand
GACTTTAAAAGAACCTTTGAAAATATTATGTTTTCAACCCGTGTAATTATCAGTGCTAAAGATGATTTTATAGACTTTTTAGACCAACTTCTACATAATGGATTTAAGGAGATGGGGCTAACTTACTTAGAAACAGCTCTTAAAACTTATCCAAATGATGATAAGCTGAGTAAAATTTTAGAAGATATCTCTTGAAAATACAACTTCCAGACACCCCTTATAAGTTTGTCAGCGAAAACTCACAAGAGTGTGAGGCTGATACAGCTTTCGTCTTAACAACGCAAAATAAAAAATATCTTGATAATGCTAAAGAAAATAAAGCACATTCAATTATTAATATCGAAGACCTTGCCCCTAACTTTGGTTTGAATCGTATTAAAATAATTGGTATTACAGGTACAAATGGTAAAACAACGACAGCAGCTGCTATTTACTCTATCTTACTTGATCTAGGTCATAAGGTTGCTATGCAGGGTACACGTGGCTTTTATATGGATGATGAAGTGGTAGAAGGCAAGACGCTAACTACACCCTCTGTTTTAAACACCTATAAGCACATTTATCAAGCCGTTGTATCAGGATGTGAATATTTTATTATGGAAGTTAGCTCACACGCGATTGTGCAAAAAAGAATTGAAGGTATTCCCTTTTATTTGAAAATTCTTACTAATATTACCCAAGATCATTTAGACTATCATAATGGTTTACAAGAATATATAGATGTTAAAAATAGCTTCTTTGATGATGATGGTTTAAAGCTCATTAATAAAGATGAAACACGGGCAATCTTTAACTTTAAAAATGCTCACTCATATGGTATAGAAAATCCTGCTACATACAGAATTATTGCTTATACTATGAATGAAGGTATTACGGCTGTTATGCAAAATTTCCAAGATGTTGAAACCTTTGGTACTGCCTTATATGGTTTTTTCAATCTTTATAATATGACAGCAGCTGTCGCAGCTGTTCACCTTTTAACTGAGCATACTATTCCGCAAATAGCAGAAGTGACAGAAAACTTCGCTGGTGTAAGTGGACGTATGGAAAAGGTAAGTGAAAAGCCTCTTGTTATTGTTGATTTTGCTCATACTCCTGATGGAATGCAACAGATTTTAAACTCTTTAAGAGAAAAAGAACTGCTTGTTGTTTTTGGAGCAGGGGGAGATAGAGATAAGTCAAAACGACCTATTATGGGACGTGTGGCTTCATCTTTTGCAAAAAAGATTTATATAACCTCTGACAACCCAAGACATGAAGACCCTGATGCAATTATAAAAGATATTGTAGAAGGTATACAAGAAAAGCATAAGATTATTATCAATACAAATCGCCGTGAAGCAATTGCTCAAGCCATTAATGAGCAAAAAGGGGATGAAGTTATTCTTATCTTAGGTAAGGGTGATGAAACGCATCAAATTATTTATGATCAAAAGTTTCCTTTTGATGATAGAGAAGTAGTTAGAGAATTATTAGCGAATAAATAGGTTGATGTGGCTGGAATTTTTAGCCAAAAAATAGGCCTATTTAAAAGAATATATAATTTTTTTATCATTATAATTAGTAAAAAAAACAAGAGCTAAGCCTTAAGAGTATATACCCAAGAATTTATATCTCCAGTAAATTCATCTATAATAGTATTTCTATTCCTTTATAATTCCTAGTTTTCTGCAGTTGCGCTAAACATATTTTTACATCTAAGTTGAGTAATTCATTTATCCTTGTTTAGCTAGGCATGAAATCTTGAAAGTAATAACAACAAATTAAAAATATGAAGTTCCATATAGTTCACAACTTCAGAACGGCATAAAATATGACAAAACAAACAAAGAAAATCTTATTAGCCTTAGGCTTAGCAGGATTTACACTTTTAGTAATGATAAGTTTTTTTACTAGGGAGCAGTCTTTTTTAGTCAGCTTCATTGTTTTAATGGTCACTTTATGGAGTAATGAAGGCTTACCTTTAGCAGTTGTCTCACTTTTACCTATTGTTCTTTTCCCTGCGGCTGGTATTTTGAGTACTAAAGCTACAGCAGTTAATTATGCTAATCCTATTATTTATCTTTTTTTAGGGGGATTTTTACTTGCGATTGCTGTAGAAAAAACTGGACTACATAAGTGGATTGCAAACAAGATGTTAAACCTTTTTCCAAAAAATGCCCAAGGTATTATTTTTGCTCTGATTATTACCTCAGGTCTTTTAAGCTCTGTTCTTTCTAATACAACAACAACCTTGCTCTTACTCCCAATTGCTCTCTTTTTAACGGATGAGAAGACCCTAAAATTACGATTTGCTCTGGGGATTGCTTATGGCGCGAGTATAGGAGGGATATTAACACCTATTGGAACACCTCCTAATCTTATTTTATTAGGGATTATGCAAGAGTTAAAGCTTGAACCCATTGCCTTTATTCAATGGATGTGGATGGTCGCACCCTTAGTCTTTATTATGTTTATCTTTGTAGGCCTGGTTCTAGGATATGGTTTAAAAGGGATTAAGGTAGCTCCTGATTTATCTGTTTCAAGTCTGAGTTTAGAGCAAAAAAAGGTATTAGGTGTTCTTTTTGGCTTGATTGTCTTACTCTTTGCAAATGCTCCCTTAAAGCCTTATTACGATGGACTGGGTCTGAGTGAAGCAGGGATTTTATTAGGCATGGGGCTTTTACTCTTTGCTCCACCGTTAAATATTTTAAATTGGATGGAAGATAAGGAAAATATCCCGTTTCAGATTATTTTTCTTTTTGGTGCGGGTTTTGCCATTGCAACAGCCTTCTCTAGTACTGGTATGGCAAAAGAGATGGCTTCTAATATTATGTCTATCACGTATTTACACCCTGTCTTGTTTATGTTGATAGTTGCGGCTATGGTGACATTTACAACAGAGATAACTTCAAATACAGCCCTTATTTCCATCATGCTTCCTGTCCTTTATGAGGTAGCCGTTGAAGCTGGACTGGACATACGTTTATTCTTAATGGTAGCAACCATTTGTGCCTCTTACGCGTTTATGTTGCCTATTGCCACGCCTCCAAATGCTATTGCTATGAGTTCGGGTGTTGTTAATGTCAAAACAATGGCAAGCTTTGGAATAATTTTAAATGTGCTTGGTATCATCATGATTGTGATAATTGCTCAAGTTTTGTGGAAAGACGTGTTGTAGCTAGGTGTTCGTTATATTTTAGATGAAAACTAAGATAAAAACAAGGGAGGTATAGGTGTTGTACAGACTTATCTTATTTGTTGTCTTAGCCTAAAGCATCAGGAATGTAGTTTTAAAAAAAGTTACTGGCTTCTTTATATATAGCCTCAATATCTAAGAGTGATCGGGAAGGAAACTGTCCCTTATTAAAGGTTTGTTGTCTTTTAGCAAGTTGGCCTGTGTGTATAATAATTTCTTCTTTCATTTGCTCTAGGCTGAGTCTTCCATCAAGGTATTCATAAACCTCTAAAATACCTATAGCCTTTAATGCATTAGGTAAGCGTGTGTATTTATGTTCTAAATTACAGACTTCATCCACTAATCCCATCTCTAACATTTTTTGAGTTCTTAGTTTAATACGCTCTTTTAATGTATTTCTGTCAACATCAATCTCATAAATAGGCATATTATTTATAAGAGGCTTTGGCGGATTTTGTTCAAAATATTGACTAGGACTTAGACCTGTTTGAACATATATAAGTAGCATCTTTTCTATGCGGTACCTATCATTATCTTTTATGGCTTTCATATACTCAGGATCAACCTTTAGAAGAAGTTCATATGCTGAAGATAGATCTTGAAGTAAGTCTTTAACCTTTAGTATATTTTCTTGTGAATACTCAGGTATAGGAGAAAGCCCCTGAACTAAGGTGCGTAAATAAAAAGAACTTCCTCCTACGATAATAAGGTTCTTATCTTCTTTTTCACAAAGTTCTTTGAGTTTAAGATATTCTTTTATAAAGGTACCCACAGAAAATTCTTCATTAGGATAAATCAGGTTCACACCAAAATGTTTTATTTTAGATAGTTCCTCTTTAGACGGCTTAGCAGAAGCTATATCTATCTCTTTATAAATAGAAAGTGAATCAAGAGACAATATATAAGCATTGTTTTCTTGAGCAAGTCTAAGGGCAAGATCGCTTTTACCTGAGGCAGTGGGTCCAATGAGGGAGATTTCTTTCATAAACATATTTTATCTAAAGTTTTTGATTATATACTATGTCTAATAATTTTATATAAACAAAGGAATCTAATGAAAATTTCACCTAGGTATGTTAAACAAGCCTACGTATTAGCTTGGAAGTTTTTTACTTATAATAAACTCACCTCGTTTTTAGCCATGGGCATCATTTTTGGTTTATATGCTTTATCGATTATTCCTATCTTAGGTTTAGTGATATCTATTGTTGCAGGTATTTCTCTTTTTTCGGTTCAAACTTATGTAGCCAAGACCTTAATTTCTTCACAAAGTGATGAAGAATTTCAACAAAAGGTTGCAGCAACAAAGCTGAAAGAACTCCTAAGTAAACACTTAAGTATTGCCTCAGGAGGCTTCTTAGGTTTTGTCGTAGTTCAAATCATAATGTTAGTACTTATATTTACAGTTCTTAGCTTTAGCATTGGACTTGAAACCTTAAGCAATCTTAATGATCAGAGTCTATCACCCGAACAACAAATGGCAATTTTTCTAAATATTGGGATAGTAGGTCTGATCTTTATATTTTCGATTATGTCTTTTGCTTATATCTATCCTTTAGTACTAGGAAAGGTTTACACCTCAAATAATTTCGGGGAAGCCTTTTCTTCTATTTTTACTATGTTTTCGCCCTCTACTTGGAAGGCATCTTTTAATGTGCAATATTTTTTAATGGTTAGTATGCTTCATCTCAGTGCGATAGGAATGATGATTATAGTGATGTTTTCTTTTATGACCATAGTCTTGATACCACTTGGTTTTTTGGTGGTATATTTATTTCTTTTATATACAAGTACAACGGCCGTGCTTTCAAGAGAAATCGTGTTAAATGACTTTGAAGAAAATGAAGAAGCATAATCCTTAATGTTACATAATAAATATGAAGAAATAGCAGACACTGATTATAAAATGATTGAAGCATATATAAACAAGCCTGAGGTGACGCAATGGTATGTAAATGCTTTTAAAAGTTTTAATCTAAATGGTATTGATCTTGGAAAATGGCATTGGTCATGGTGGGCATTTTTTGGTTCAGTATTTTTTCTTTTATATAGAAAGTCTTATACCGCTGCCGCTGTATTATCTGGACTGTTAATCATAGGATGGTTTATTCCTTTTGGATGGATGATATTATGGATTTTATCAGGAGGGTATTCTACGTATTTTGTGTATAAAACCTATAAAGAGAAATACCTCGAAATACAAGAAGCTAATCTTGAAGATGAAAACAAGAATTTAGAAATGATGCAAGCCTTGGGTGGGACAAATGAATGGGCCATTGTTGTGGGTATTTTGGCGCAACTTTTTTTCTGGGGTTCTGCTATCTTTATGATAGGTTTTAGTTTGACTTTTTTAGGCATTATTTTAACGGTTCTGTTTAATGTTACTTAAGTTTAAAAGACTTATCCCCCTTATTCTTCTTATGTTTTTTCAAGGTTGTGCCTCACATTTTTTTCAGCCAGACCAAGTCGTTTATAGAACACCCGCGTTTTATGAATTGAAATATGATGATATTTATTTTAATTCTAAAGACAAAACATCCTTACATGCTTGGCGTATTTATCCCTCAGGTAAGAGAAAGGGCCTAGTTTTTGTTGCCCATGGAAATGCTCAAAATCTTTCTTCACATTTTCAAGGATGGTTGTGGCTTATAGACCAAGGATATGAGGTCTTTATCTTTGATTATAGAGGATATGGTAAGTCTGAAGGAAAAAGCTCTATTGAGGGGAGTATTGAAGATACAAAAGCCGCTTTAAATTATGTGGACGATGTTTATGAAAAACCTTATGTAGCCATTGGCCAGTCATTAGGGGGAACCATGTTGTTAAATGCGGTAGAACATAGAAATAACGCAAAGATTAAAGCCCTTGTAATTGACTCAACATTTATGGGGTTTTCTCATATTGTCAAAGAGAAGATGAATGCTATTTGGTTCACCTGGCCCTTTCAATGGATTGCTAGCCTAAGTTTAAGTGATGAGTATGACTCACAAGATAAGGTGCAAAACTTAGGAAAACCTCTTCTTTTTGTGCATGGATCTCTATATACAACGGTCTCTGTTAATGCCTCATGGAACTTATTTGAACTAGCAACTTCTCCTCGAGAATTATGGATAGTTAAAAATGCCAGACATATTCAATGTTTTGATAATAAGTCTGTTCAAAAAGACTTTCTTGTTTTTTTGAAAGAAGGGAAAGATTATTATAAGCCGAATTATTCAAGTTTGAAAATTTATGAATAAAAGAGTAAGCTCTAAAGCTCAAGGATGTTATTATCTCAAAAATTTTTCTTTTAGGATAGATCTTGAATAAATTTGTTTCTTTTCTCAAAAACTTTAATGAGTTGGTAATGTTCCAACACTCTATTTTTTCCCTTCCCTTTATCTTTATAGCTATGATCGTTGCAGCAGATGGTTGGTTTGGTTGGAAGTTACTTCTTTTAGGTGCTTTGGCCGCTGTAACAGCAAGAAACTTTGCTATGGGTTTAAACCGCTATGCAGACAGAGACATAGATGCTAAAAATCCAAGAACAGCATCAAGACCAAGTGTAGATGGTCGTATTTCAGCTAATTCTATATTAGTCTTTACGGTACTTAATGCCTTGGGTTTTATTATTATTGCTTATTTTGTAAACTCCCTTGCTTTTTACTTATCAGTACCTATCTTGATGGTCTTGGGTTCTTACTCTTATTTTAAGCGTTTTTCAGCACTGGCACATATCATTCTTGGTTTATCCTTAGGACTTGCTCCTATAGCAGGTGTAGTAGCTGTACAAGCTTCTATCCCTTTATGGTCTATCTTTTTATCTTTAGGTGTTTTATTTTGGGTAGCAGGCTTTGACCTCTTATACTCTTTGCAAGATATTGCCTTTGATAAGGAAGAAGGTCTTCACTCCATTCCCTCACGGTTTGGCGCTAAAAATACCTTTAAAATAGCTCAATTTTTTCACCTCTTAACTATTATATTTTGGTATTTATTTATCACACAAGCAGGCTTAAATGCTTTTGCTTATATTGCGGTAGTTTTTTCCGCACTAATGCTAGGGTATGAACATTATTTAGTGAATAAGGATTTTAGTAAAATTGATAAGGCATTTTTTACCATTAATGGATATTTGGGTATTATATTTATTATTTTAATAATTCTTGACAAGGCCCTTATATAATGAGTACACCCCGTTTAGTAAAAGCTCCTATCTCCTTAGTGTATGATATAGCCAATGCTGAGCTACATGAAAGAGAATATCATAGTCTTAGTGAGGCAGATGATGATGCTATTGGGCAATGGCTTAAACTCGCAAAGGCAAAGGGTGAAACTAGTGAGAGTGATCCTGTGGCCTTAAAACTTTTGATTGAGCTTCATAGAAAAATAGATAAACTTGAGGGTCTAATCAAAAATGAAAAATCACCTAGAATTGGCTTAAGTTCAAGTGCTCATATAGACAGTATAGGCTTTGGTTATTTTCAACTTAAAGAAGGTGACTTAGACAAAGATGAGCATTATTATGCTCGTATTACTATGCCAACCTATCCTCAAAGGGAAATTGGTGTTTTTTTTAAGGCCATAGACTCACACTTAGCAAAACTCGAAAAGATTCATGACAGAGATGAAAAAGAGTGGGGTGCTTATGTGACGGCTAGAGAAAGAGTTATGATACGTGAACTAAAGGGAAATGAATGAATATTGAATTAATACTTTTAGCCTTTGGGATAATATTTTTAATTTCTTTGGCTTATTCTTATATGAGAGACAGTGAAAATTCAAGACAGATACGCTTCTTAGCCAACACTATGGATAACTTCAATAAGCAGATGTATGCTCTTGAGAGAAAGGTCGAAGAAATCAATCTTTCCTTAAAAAACAACATACCTGCAAAATCATCAAAAGAAATAGATCAAAAATTAGAGATGGAATTAGCTTCTATGGCAGAACCAATAGCCCATAGCTTAACTGAGGTTCAATCTGCTTTTTCTCATTTTAAAATTCATATAGAATCACGCTTAGAACATGTAGAAGATGGATTAAAGTCTATGCTTATGCCTAAGAGTTTAACAGGTTTAGATGATCAGAAAATCATTTCCTTGTATAAACAAGGCATGGATGAAGAAACAATAGCAAAAGAGCTTGCCCTTTCAAAAGGTGAAGTAGAATTTGCACTTAAAATCTCTAAAATGCAATAAGCTAGATGACTTCAAGGTACTCTAAGTTAATACCGCTATAATTTCAACCTCTTAAATGAGATGTGCGTTCGTAGCTCAGCTGGATAGAGCACCGGTTTGCGGTACCGGCGGTCACAGGTTCGAATCCTGTCGAGCGCACCATTTACAGAGACTTCAAGATTTAATTCCCACACACTTTAATTCTTAACAATTTTTTTAATAAGTACGATACTAAATATGTAATTTGTATTTACCGACTTTGATTTACCCAATGAACCTACAAGGACAGATGTCGCTTGACTAGGAACTAAGTAACTTCATAAAGCATTTGAGCTCGCGTGGCTGTTTGCCTCTTAAAATGATTTTAGAAAAATATGCTCTTAACGGCACTGACTAGTAAGTGCTGTTTGACTTTCTTGTAATATGCAATAACTCCTTATCGCTTAACTGGATAAAGCAGTCCCCTCCTAAGGGATAGCTCATGGTTCGAGTCCATGTAGGGAGACCAATATTTTCTACTTTTAAATAGCTAAATTTAGGTGTAGCTGTTGCCTGACCCCTTTTTTTGTACTTATAAGTTGACCTGTATTAGTATCCAAAGTTATTTGATTTAAAAGTCTTTGTTCTATATTGAATATCTTCTTTCACCCAAGCTAAGAATATATTGCTAGGAACATTTTTATTTTCGCATATCCATTTGTATAACTCTTTTGCTCAAACACGGGTACATTTTTCACTTCAATAACTAAACTATCATCAGTATCTATCAGTTCTAATATGATTGTTCCTCTTGTGCTGCTATCAAAAGATCATAATACATATATTTCACTTTAGGTAATTACACACTGCCTATGTAATATGCATTTATTCTTAAAGTTATAGAGTTATAGGGGGCAGGTATTTAATTTATAGCTCTTACTAATCTGAGAAATTAAACCACTGATAACATTTAGTGTCTTCCAACCTCTCCTTGGGTGTAACCGTCTTTTAAAGTTAAGATAATCTTTTTATTTCT
>DTVI01000089.1 GCA_012963655.1 Sulfurimonas sp. | reverse complement strand
TCCAGGGTCTAAATTACCTGCTTGTCTATGTTAGAGCAACACCCTGATATTAAAATTGTTTTAACAGATTACGAGATGCCTGTTATGGATGGTTTTGAACTTACTAAGGCTATACGTCGTAGCCATAAAAAATCTGCTCTATAACAGAATCAACAATTTCACCATTAGGTGCGTCAGGAAGATATACATCAAGAATCGCTATAAAATATTTATATTTGCGCATAAAAAGTTGAGCTTCTTTGAGGCTATAGGCAATATCAATCTCAAAAGGAAGTGCTTTTGAGATTTTTAATGATATTAATTTTGAAAGGGATTTATTATCTTCTACAAGTAGAATTTTTTCCATAATGGTTCACTTTATAAATTTATTTTACAAAAAATAATCAAGCACTTAATGTGCATGGGTTTTTTATTCATTTTCCTATCAAGCTTATGAAGGACAACATCCATCAAGTGTACCGAAATCTGTTGTACTTTCACCTGAAATTATTTCAGACTTATCACGAATTAGTTTTGAGTTATGTGTAATCGAGTAAGTAATTTTAGTGACCCCACGAATCGTGTTAAGGGTTGAACAATATGTTTCTATACTAGCCATAACCCATCTTGCAACTAAATCATCTTCACTAGGTGAGTTAAAGCTATATGTTAAATGAAGGCTTTCAAACTTTTGAGGCATTGCTTCAGCTCTTACAACATCACCATCTACTTCTAAGTCTGTAACTTCAATACCTTGCTTTTTAGGCACCATAATAATATCTGTCGCAGTACAACAAATGATACCCGCTAAAAAATACTCAATTGGGCTAATGGTAGGACAGTCTATAATAAAAGAAGACTTTGATGTCTTCGCTTCAAATTTCATTCCATCTTTGTGACTTATTTTAATATTCATTTTTTACCTTTTATATATTTTATCTTAATTAACAGCACTCTTATTATAAATAAACTAATGTATAAAAATAATTTATTTATTATTTTCTAACCAAGTATTAAACTTAGTTAATTGTTCTACTGTTCTTACCGTTGACGTTCCACCTTCAGATGTTCTTGCATTCATAGAGTTAGTAATGTTCATATATGGCATTACATTTTCTTTAATACGTTCATCAATAGCATTTAATTCTTCAAAAGAAATATCACTTAAGTCAATCTTTAGTTCTTCAGACTTAGCAACTGCCTTACCTGTAATAAAGTGAGCTTCTCTAAAAGGAATATTACAATGTTCTACTAAATAATCAGCAAGATCTGTTGCTGATAAATGCCCTACCTTACAATCTGAAGCCATATTGTCTTTATGAACAGTTAGAGTAAGAAGAGACTCTCTAAGAATTTTCAAAGAGATTTCAATGGTCTTAACACTATCAAAAACACCTTCTTTATCTTCTTGAGTGTCTTTATTATAAGCTAATGGAAGACCTTTCATAACCGTAAGCAGGCTCATTAGGTTTCCATATACACGTCCAGACTTTCCACGAAGAAGCTCAGCCGCATCAGGATTTTTCTTTTGAGGCATGATAGAAGAACCCGTTGAGTAAGCATCTGAAAAAGTAATAAATTTAAACTCATACGAAGACCATAATATCATCTCTTCTGCTAAACGTGAGATATGCATCATAGACATAGAAATATTAAATAAAATCTCTATGGCAAAGTCTCTATCACTCACGGTATCTAAACAGTTTGTACTTACAGAGTCAAAACCAAGTTGATCTGCTGTACTTTGACGGTTAATATTATGGGGTGTTCCTGCAAGGGCAGCACATCCAAGAGGCGAAATATTATTTCTAGCATAAGAGCTTTCATATCTTTCAAAGTCACGCTTAAACATAGAACCATAAGCCATTAAATGAAAGGCAAAGTTTGTTGGTTGGGCATGTTGTAAATGTGTCATACCAGGAATCAATGTACTTGAGTGATCACTTGCAACTGTATGAACGGCTGTCATTAGTTCATGTATAAGTGACATAATCTCTTTGTTTTTTCTAAGTACATAACGTCGAAAATCTACTGCAACCTGATCATTTCTACTTCTTGCGGTGTGCAGCTTTTTCCCTGCGTCACCAATAATCTCAGTTAAGCGCTTTTCAATAGCCATATGTATGTCTTCATCGCTAAGTTCCCAAACAAACTTATCTAATTCGATCTCTTCTTTAACCTGAGCTAAACCCTTTTTTATCAAATCAAGTTCTTCTTGATTTAAAATACCTTGTTCACACAACATGTTTGCGTGAGCAATTGAGCCTTCAATATCTTCTTGATATAGTTCTCTATCATACATGATAGAAGCATTAAACTCATCTAAAAGTGTTGATGAGGCTTCGGAGAAACGTCCTGCCCATAATTTTTTCAT
>DTVI01000088.1 GCA_012963655.1 Sulfurimonas sp. | reverse complement strand
GGTTGTTACTGTCTTGTAAAAGCACCTTTTGCTTAATAAGTTCAAGCTCTTTTTTACTGTTAGTATTAAGCTCTTTTTCTTTTAAGTCATTTTGCATTTTTTGCAGGGCCAGTGCTTTTTCTTTGTCTAAGGTGGCTAAGGATTTTTGTAGTTCTAAGGTGGCTAAGCTATTTTCTTGTTGTACTTGTAGCTTTTTAAGGGCTAGTTCTTGCTTTTTAACTTGAAGTTGCTCAGAATCTTCAAAAAGTTGGCAAGCCGAAAATAAAAATAATGTAAATAATAAAAGGAAATTGCTTAAAATAATTTTCATAAAGGAATTATACCCCATATTAAGTCCTAAGAAACAAAGCTTCCTCAATAATTATATTATTTTTTATTAATCTCTTTTATAAGTTATACAAACACATCTAAAAAAGTGCTGTTTAATTTTTATAAAAAAAAGAGTAAACTTACATAAGGGTACCTCTTAAAATCTTTAGAAATGAGTATACATGAAAATATTTTTTAGTTTACTTTTAATAAGTTCAGTCTTATTATCCAATAACTTTTCAACACGTTATGATGTTAATGTTGGTGTTTTAGGAAAGGTTGGTCATGGAGATATCATCTTTACTCAAGATAATGATCAGTACGAAATACGCGCAATTGCAACCTTAACAGGCATGGCTGCCACCTTAACAGGAAATCGATTTGAAACCTATATTAGTACAGGCCATATTGTAAGGGGAAAATACCTACCTGATACCTTTGTTAAAATTAAAAAGACAACGCGAAAAGAACGTATTCAAACCTATACCTTTGATCATAAAAATAAAATGGTGCGTCTTTTAGAGAAAAAGAGCACCTGGGTAAGCCAGAAAAAATTTGACCCAATTGCCTTTAAGATACTTACAAAAGATGTTAAAGAAAAGACGTCTAAAGAATATACCCTTGATAATTATATGAACCAAGATGTACTTAGTGCTTATTTTAATGCCTTGAAATCATGTACATCATTACAACAAGTGTATGACCTTAAGGCCGTAGGAGCACATAATAAAGACCAAGATATTACTATTACCTTTTTAGAAGGAGAGAAGTTTAGAAGGTTTCAAAAGAAATATGCTTTTTCTGCAGGAAATATTTATCACTTGCATGTTGAACCCTTTGATAAAAAAGAAGATAAGACGGTGGATGTTATCGTTTTATTAGATGAAAAAGGTTATATGAAAAAAGCGGTCTTAGGTAATGTATTTTGGGTAGGAGAGGTTACGGCTACAAGAGTTAAGCATAGAGTTACTAATTAGAATCCTAAATAGCCTATGCTTAATTAGATATCAAAAGAAATTTGTTGATAATAACGGTCTAGATCTGAGAGTTTAAGTGAAAACAGTTCTTGAACCTTAGCATGAGTATCATTCCAAAACATCTCAAGGACAGGACTTGAGGTTTTCATCTCCATTTTACAAAGACTTCCTTCAAGAACTTCTAAAATTTCTAAGACACTAATATCTTCTGCCTTAGATCCTAAGAAATAACCTCCATAAGCGCCCCTCATACTTTTAACCAATCCAGCTTTACGTAGACTTGAAAGCAATTGCTCAAGATAATTATGAGGAATATTAGCATTTGAAGAAATTTCTTTGATTTGCATAGGTGTTTGGTCTGACTTTTGAGAGAGCTCATACATGGCAGCTAAACCATAAAGTCCCTTTGTTGATATACCTGCCATATTAGGCCGTGATTCTTTTATAAATAAAATAAATCTTACATCCAACACAAAAATTAAAAATTAATTCTAAAGAAGCAAAAAAAGCAAAGATAGAAGCTAAGGCCTTTGCCTCATATGCTAGGTCTAAACCAGCTAAGATAATGATAGCCCAAGAAAAGCTCAAGCCAAAATATGCAGCCAAACGTTTTGCACCAGCATCTGTATTATGTGTTTTTGCACGAATCATCACCTTTATCAAACGACTAATGTGATTAATAGGGCTTAATTTTTTGTTAATAAAAAGGCGAATTATTAGATCAATACCTAAGATACAAACAAAGGCAATCTCACCTGAAAAAATATAAGAAAAAAGTAGTATACATACACTTAAGGCATTAATACGTACAATAGTTCCATCAATGTGGCGAAAGGTTATAGGACAAGTTGGTGCCATTTTTTTTCCTAATAGTTTAAATATTTTGGAGATTTTAGCATAATATTTTTTTATAGTCAAGTAAACTTATTGTTTTAATCCTTATTATTTCACTAAGGATTATCTTTTTTCTATTATTTCAATCACCTTAGACAAATCCTTATTTATACTAAAACATTGAAGCATGTCACAGGCTAAATAATTGTCTAGCTTTTCATCTGCAAGTCTAAGA
>DTVI01000087.1 GCA_012963655.1 Sulfurimonas sp. | reverse complement strand
AGACATGAGCTTCAGCAGTCTATGACTGATAATGCTGGTGTTTTCCGTTCGGAAGAAACTCTGGCTAAACAGTTGAATATCATGAAAGATCTTAGAGAAAAGTACAAAAATATTAGAATTGAAGATAAGTCAAAAATCTTTAATACAGAACTTCAAGAAGCGATTGAATTTGGTCACATGCTTGATTATTGTACTTTCATTGCACAATCAGCTCTTGCTCGTAAAGAGAGTCGTGGTGCTCACTATAGAGAAGACTTCCCTACTCGTGATGATGAGAATTTCTTACAACACACTATGGGTTACATGGACAAAAATGGAAACGTCAACTTAGAGTACATGGATGTCATTCTTGGCAAACATGAGCTTAGAGCTAGAACGTATTAAGGAGAAGAAATGAGTGCAATACCAAGTAAAAAAATTACCTTTAAAATTTTTCGTTTCAATTCTGAAACGGACTACCTTCCAACATATATAGATTATGTTGTAGACGTAACACATGAAAATGTTGTTCTTGACATATTAACTACTATCAAAAATGAGATGGATGGTTCTTTATCTTACAGACGTTCATGTCGCCACGGTATCTGTGGTATTTGTTCAGTTAAGGTTAATGGAAAAGCAATTTTAGCCTGTAAGCAAAATGTTCTTCAAATGACTGAAACTTATGGTGACACTTTAACAATTGAGCCACTTAGCATTAAACGCGCTATGAAAGATCTTATCATTGATAAAGAAGATTTCTGGGTTAAACACGCTGCTGTTAAACCTTTCCTTGACGCAGATGTTGAAGACGCTCCAGAAAATGAGCATTTTGTATCTCCAGCTCAAGTAGATCAACTTCTAGAAGCAGATTACTGTATTCAGTGTGGTGCTTGTCATTATTCATGTCCTTCTCTTGAAATTAGTGATGCGTTTATGGGTCCAGCTGCTTTTGCAGCGGCGTATAGATTCCAAGCTGATGTTAGAGATGACCAAACTAATGAGCGTCTTAACTTGGTTAACCAAGAAGAATCAGGTATTTGGGATTGTGTTAAATGTATGGAATGTGCGGAAGTATGTCCTAAAGATGTTAACCCAATTGAAAAAATTACTAAGCTACACAACATGGTATTTGAAGCAGGAATTGCTAAAAATAACATCGCGACACGTCACGCTGTGTACTTCAAAGATTCAATTAAGAAGCATGGTCAGCTAAATGAAGCTGGTCTTGTTATCTACTCTGAAAAGGGTTATGGAATGTACAAACACCTTAAGGTTGGTATGCAAATGATTGCCAAAGGCAAGGCAGGTATTAACCCGTATAGTGTTCCAAAATCAGACAAGATGGATGAGATTGCTAAACTAGTAAAAATCTCTTCTACATCAAAATTTTAAGGAGTACTCATGTCTAAGTTAAAATATGCACTATTTACTGGCTGTACTGCAAGACAAAGTACACCTGAACAGATGATGTCAACTATGGCAATCGCTGAAAAAATGGGAATCGAATTAGAGATTCTAGAAGAAGCTACATGTTGTGGAGCTTCTCACCTTCAAGATTATGATGAGTTTTTATCATTAGTGTTAAATGCACGTAATATCTGTTACGCAGAGCAACGTGGAATGACTATGGTTACTATCTGTAATACATGTCAGCTTAACACTATGCTAACTAAGCGTCGTTTAGATTCTGATCCGGAGATGAAGGCTAAGGTTAATGAAAAGCTTGCAGAAGTAGGCTTAGAATATAAGGGTGTTTCTGAAATTAAACACTTCTTATACGCTATCATTGATGACTTTGGTCTTGAGAACCTAAGTAAAATGGTTGTTAAGCCTCTTGCAGAGTTTAACATCGCACCATTTTACGGTTGTCATAACATCCGTCCTTCAGAAACTCATGGAGATACAAATGGTAACGAAGATGCTTACGCACCTCGTTCACTAGATGATCTTATCCTTGCTTGTGGTGGAAAAAATGTTGATTATGATGAGAAGAACAAATGTTGTGGTTTCCACGCAGAACTTCAGTCTCCTCATATTGCAGCAACACTTACGGGTAACGCTATTATGGGCGCTATGGACGCTAATGCTGACTGGATGGTAACTCCATGTCCATTATGTCACCTTAAGCTAGATACTCAGTATGAACATGCTTCTAAGGCTGTTGGTCGTGATGTTAAGCTTCCGGTTTTACACATGCAACAAATGATCGGTCTTGCCTTTGGTATTTCTGGTAAAGAACTTGGTCTTCAGCACCATGTTTCTGAAGTAAACTTCGTATAATTTTTTTTAGTAAGGCCTAGGCCTTACTGCCCTTTCCCTACATGTCCAAAGGACTTTTTACCCCATCTTTGTTTAATTCTTTAACAATATGTGTATATATCATAGTCG
>DTVI01000086.1 GCA_012963655.1 Sulfurimonas sp. | reverse complement strand
CGGACTTATTGTTGATATCGTTAAGGTTGAAGATGCTTTTTACAGGAGCTGAAAAAACCTTCCCATCAAGAACAACCGCTAAATGGTTACCTACATTCTTTTCTGTAAAGTCACCAAATATAGCTGCACCCTCAGAATTAAGAGCAAAACTAATAACAGGTTGGTTTGTATCAGGATCAAACTGTACGCTTGCATCTGTTAACATAGAACCATCAAGGATTTGAATCTCTTTGATAAGGTATTTAACCCCTTCTTGCTCTGCGTCAGGAAGAATAATATCCCCGTACTTAGCTGCTTCAGCGTCGCTCATTTGATACACACGCATCTTTCTTTCTTCATCCACTGCCATAAGTTGAAGATAAGCCGCTCTTGAGATTAACTCACGTGCTCTTTGTTCTTCTTCTTGTGACTTGATACCAGGAAGTTCAACAAGGATTTTTTCTTCCCCTTGTTTAGCTACAGTAGGTTCAGAAAGACCAAACATATCTAAACGATTACGAATCGTTTCAACAGCTTGTGCAACAGACTGTTTCTTCGTTCTTTCTACTTCTTCGTCTGAAAAACTAAGAGAAAAAGATAAATCTTTTTCATCTACAATCAGACCTTCAGTTTTAGAAAGCATCTCATTTAAAGCAGGTAGGTCATCTTCATCTAAGATAGAAAATTCAACACCCTCATCTGTGATTTCAAGGGTATCTACTAAGATATCATTTTTACCCGTAAAATACTTAATAGACGCGGCTATAGACTTAAACCTTGCCTTTACCGCTTCTTCTGTCTTAACGCCAAGGAGCATATGAAGGCCACCTTGAAGATCAAGGCCCAGAGTAATCTTTGCGCCTTTGTCAGAATTTGTTAAAGTGGGAATAGAAAAAGCAAGACCGAAAATAAAGGCCGCTAAAAAAATAACTACGCGATAATTAAGCTTCATCCTCGAACTTTCGAGCAACAGCATTTTTGTCTAAACGAACCTGCGTATCTTTATCAAGCTTAACTGTGTAAAAAGCATCTTCAACCTTAACGATATCAACAATAAGTCCGCCATTTGTAACGATTTTATCGCCCTTATCTAGTGCCGTTAACATTGCTTTGTGCTTCTTTGCTTCTTGTTGCTGTGGGCGAATAATAATAAAATACATAATCGCGAATAGACCAACCATCATAATCATTGATTCCATAAATAAATCCTTACTTAATTTAAAATTTCGTGATTATATCTAAGGTCTACCTCTAAAAAGCTTATACACAAGTCTTCTTTATGAAAGTACACTTCCAAAAAGTCTTATACCTTATTGCATATCTTTAATAACAATGTCTGTTCTACAATTTTGGTTTCTAAAACCTGTACTTTTATCTAACCATAAAGGTTCTTCTGAACCCTTAGCAATTGTTTTTATAAGTACCGTATTTAGGCCCTTATCTTGTAAATATTGTTTAACCCATTGGTTTTGTTTTTGGGTTAAGGACAGATCTTCTTCTTTACTTTTAGAGGTATCTGAGTGTGAGATAATAGTAATACTTTTATGGTTTAAGTCTTCTTCTTTAAGATTTTTAATGATGTTGTTTAGTCGTTGTAAAGAGGTATCTATAAAGGTTCCACTTTTACATTCATATACAAATTCTGAAAAACGACGAATGTGATTATTTTCTTCTTCACATCCGTACAGTTTTAAAATAGTCTGACTTAAATTTCCTTGGCATACTTCTTGATGTTTTTGCGTATAATTATGACTAAATCCCTTGTCCATATGAAGTGTCTTTTTATCAATTTCATTCAGTTTTACACGGGCATATAATTGCACTTCTTCATTTGTTATACTTGGCACCATTATGCTCATAGTATTTAACAGTTCATATTTCTTCAGTAATAAATTATATTTTGCACTTACTATCTGTCTTTTAGCAGATATAAGATCATTTTGAGAGGCTAAGAGATCAAGAAGAGAGCGTTTTCCCATCTCATATTCATCTGTGTTTAGCATTAAAGTTTTAACACTATGTTTTTTATATGCTTGCAAATGCTTAGCTTGATTTTGAAGTTCTTCTATTACGTTCCATAAAAATGAAAAGTCTTCTTTAATCTGTCGTTTCAAGTCAGCTCTTCTTGCCATCTCCTTATTTACAATAGTTTGACGTTTTTCAATATCAGCACTGTCCGCACCCCCATTAAAAAGGTTATAGCTCAAAACAACCATGGCTCTGAAATCATCTTCATCACCTTGAATTCCATTTAAATTACTATTAAATGCTTGACGAATCTCAGCATCTATATTTGGATAATATTTGGCTTTTTTCAACTTATAATCTTCTTGAGCTGCAATAAGTTCATAATGTGAAATCCTAAGAGAAGGATTATTTTCAAAACAAAAGGCC
>DTVI01000085.1:1276-2377 GCA_012963655.1 Sulfurimonas sp. | reverse complement strand
GCCCAGATCATAACCTCCAAGAATGCCATGCTCAGCCATGGCGGCCAAAACCTGCTTGGCCGGCCGAGGAAGCTGGAGTACAACCTCATGGAATCGAATTCCTGAGAATCGTGGTTTGACGCCCGACAAGCAGGAGACTTTCTCTAACAGAGTCAGTAAGCCGAAATGGCATTGTTTCGCCACTTCATAGATGCCTTCATCCCCCATCAAACTCATGTAGATTGTGGCAGCAGTGACCAATAAACCCTGGTTCGTGCAGATATTCGATGTCGCTTTTGCGCGTCGTATATGTTGTTCCCTGGCTTGCAGGGTCAAGGTGAAACCTTCTTTGCCATCGAGGTCAATGGTTCGTCCTACGATTCTACCTGGCATCTGTCTGACGATAGCCTGCTTACAGCACATGATGCCAAGATAAGGACCACCGGAAGACACGGGAATACCTAACGGCTGCCCTTCACCCACGACAATGTCTGCGCCATCGTTTCCCCAGTTTCCCGGCGGATTCAACAGCCCCAGGGACATGGGGTTGACAACTGCAAGTACAAGCGCTCCTTCCTGGTGGGCCCAGTCCGTAAGACGATTCACGTCTTCTAGTCCGCCAAAAAAGTTGGGGAAGGAGATGACTAGGGCTGCATAGTCTTCACCGTACGGCAGGCAACTAATATCCAAATTTCCGGTGTCATGATCCCAATTCATGATATCGATATTTATCTGTTGATTTTGCACGATTGACCTGCAGGCAGAAATATAGCGGGGATGTACATTACCTGCGCAGAGTATCTTCTTAGATTTGGACTTCCGGTTAGCCCTGACCGCCATCAGCATTGCCTCCGCCATGGCTGAAGCGCCATCGTAGACCGACGCGTTGGCCACATCCATGGCGGTTAGGCGAGTTATCATTGTTTGATACTCATAGATCAATTGTAATAATCCCTGGCTCGCTTCTGCCTGGTAGGGAGTATAGGCGGTGAGAAATTCCCCACGACTGCACAGGTCCCAAACCGTTGCCGGTATATGATGCTCATAGGCACCGGCTCCAAGGAACGACAGGGCAACTTCATCTTTTTGTGCGCGCGCATTCATTAACCGAAGCAGTTCCAT
>DTVI01000085.1:0-1252 GCA_012963655.1 Sulfurimonas sp. | reverse complement strand
AATTCACCTGCCCTGATGTTCTCAGGTATTTCATCAAACAAGTCATCAATAGAATCCACGCCAATGGTGTCCAGCATTAGCTTTTCGTCTTCAATGGTATGTGGCACGAACGGCATTTGGTTATGTCCCTGTTTTAGTTAGCTCGAAATAACAGATCTGCTTAATGTGATTCGTCTTCACACATTTGTTGGTAATCACCAGATGTCAGTAGCGAATCCAGTTCATCAACATTGCCGGGTGTTAGCCTGAAGAACCACCCCTGATCGTAGGGTGATTCATTGACGATTTCAGGTCTGTCTTCAAGTTCAGCATTAATTTCTATTACGGTTCCTGATACTGGACTATAGATATCTGAGGCTGCTTTCACGGATTCAACCACGCCCGCTTCGACACCTGCTTCCAAGGAAGCCTCAATATCTGGCAACTCAACAAATACCACATCTCCCAGTGCCTCCTGGGCATGATCGGAAATACCTACCGTTACAGAGCCATCATCCTCTAGTTGCGCCCACTCATGTGATTTCGCAAATCTCAGGTTTTCGGGGAATTCCGCCATCTTTTTGTCCCAGATCTCTAATAAAAGGTCTAATGATAATATTGTGTCTGATATACCTGCTTGCCATGACGGACAAAAGGCAGTGTCACCTGTTGTACGAAAATATGTTTGTTCCTGATTTCCACTGTCAGATCACCATGCTGATTATTTATCCGTGCCAGGGCCACTGAGTGTTGTAAGGTGGGGGAAAATGCACCGCTTGTTATCTCTCCAACCTTTCTAGAATTACAGAACACTGGGTAATGGGCTCTGAGCACGCCACGACTTGTCATGATCAGACCCACCAACTGCTCTTGGATTCCATTGTGCATCTGCCCCTGCAAAGCAGCTTTCCCAATAAATTCATGATCTTCCATTACTACCGTTGAAGCCATATTTGACACAAGTGGTGTCACGGATTCATCCATGTCACTGCCGTATAGATTCAACCCCGCCTCAAGACGAAGCGTATCGCGCGCACCAAGCCCGACAGGTTGTACCCCAAGACCTCTCAGGTCATACCAAAGGCTCACTGCGTCATTTTCAGGCAGAATAATCTCAAGGCCCTTTTCACCAGTATATCCCGTCCTAGCGATAAACCATCTGCCACAATATGCGCCCTGGAATACTTTTAGTGATTCAATACTCCTTCGTACATTATCCTGCACAAGTCTTTTAACTATTGCGATAGCGTTGGGTCCTTGAACCGCGATAATG
>DTVI01000084.1:6562-9546 GCA_012963655.1 Sulfurimonas sp. | reverse complement strand
TATGGTTTTATCTCATTATTAGCTATCGTTATCATTCACCTCTTTCTATTTTTATATATTCGTTCAAAAACAAAACAAATTTCGAAGGTTATATCTAAGCCAGTGCAAGAAATAGCCCATATCTCAGAACTTTTATTTGATGAAAATAAATTAGAACTTGAACAAAGTTCTATCTTGGAATTTGATATTTTACAGGGTAATTTACACAAGGCTCATGAAAAGCTTCAAGAGCAATTATATTTTGATATTCAAACCTATTTGCCCAATCTTAATAAGCTTTATAATGATATAAATGAGAATTCAATCCTAATTCTTGTTTGTGTTGAAAACTATAAGATGATTCAAAATATCTATGGTCCAAAGGTTTCATTAAATGTTTTAACAGAAATCACAAAGATGCTAAAAATATTTCCACGTTCATCAATACAGCTTTACCGTATTTATAATGACACCTTTGCCTTACATTGCGACAGTAAAACATATCTTCAAGATGAACTAAAATACCTATATAATAAACTTTCACTTGCACACATTCACTTAGATGAATTTGATATTTCACTTAATTATGCCTTGTCTTTATCCTTACCTTCTGAAAATAGTGATTTACCACTTTTTTCAAGAGCGGATATTGCCTTAGATGAGGCAAAAAAACAAGAACATAGAAAATACCTTAGTTTTGATGAAAATAGTAATGACAAAAAACGCTTTAAAGAACACCAAGAATGGGCAAAACGTTTTCAATCAGCCCTACATGAAAATAGACTCGTGCCCTTTTTCCAACCAATTTATAATATTAAAGACAAAAAGGTTCATAAATTTGAATCCCTTGTTCGCATGATAGAAGGCGATAATGTTATTTCTCCTTACTTCTTCTTAGGTGTGGCCAAACAGATGGGTAAACTCTCCGATATCACACTTCTAATGCTTAGACATGTTTTTGACTTAGCCCAAACCTATACTGATGTTGAATTTTCAGTCAACACCTCTTTTGAAGACTTTGAAGAAGCAGGACTACTGACTGATATACAAAAGCTTATTGCCGAATTTGGTATTAATACCCAAAATATCATTATTGAAATCCTAGAAACAGGAAAATACAAAGATGAAAAACATGTCATTAAAACTATTCACGAACTTAAGGCGATGGGCTTTAAAATTGCTATAGATGATTTTGGTGCTGGTAACTCTAATTTTGCGCATCTGATGTTAATGCAGGTAGATTTTATTAAGATAGATGGCCAGTTCGTAAAAAACATATGTGATGATGAGCAAAGCCAAAATATCACCAAAACCATTAATGCCTTTGCCCATATGACAGGTGCCTTAAGTATTGCAGAGTTTGTTGCGGATGAAGAAATTTATAAAAAAATTGAGGCTTTAGGCATTGACTTTGCCCAAGGTTATCACATTAGTGAGCCAAAACCTGCCTCACAAATTGATGCTATGCTTAAGCTATAAATAGTAAAAGAAGATAAATACTTTTTTAGTATGATTTAAAATATAATTATCACATAAGTATCCCCACAGTATAATAATTGAAGGATATAGTATAGATGCAAAGACCAAGTGTTGCGTCTAAGGATTAGAATGCACTTGAAAAACTAGATTCAAAAGTAATTTTTGCCGTAACACTGGAAAATAAAGGAAAATAATGGACTCTATTAAAATAGTCTTCTCAACATTAATCTTAGCAGCTTTTTTTAGCGGATGCGTTTCCAAGTTTGATCAGAAGTCATATGATAGACAAAATAATGCTGCTGAAAAAAGCCAGAACTCTTTATAAATAGATGCAACTGAGCTTTTATGATTAATTTTAAAGATAAGGTTTTTCACATTTTATGTGTTGATGATACACCAACTAATTTACAGTTAGTTAAAAATGTATTGGTCAAGCATGGATATAAGGTTACACTTATGCAAAGTGGCGCCGAAGCTATTGCTTATTTAAAGTCAAGAAGCAATACTATTGACCTTATCTTACTTGATATTATGATGCCTGAGATGGATGGATATGAAGTCTGTCGAATTCTCAAAAAAAGCACTTCTAAAATACAAAAAATTCCTATTATTTTTCTTACAGCAGTAAATGATATAGAAGGCGTAAGTAAGGGTTTTGAGGTAGGTGGTGTTGATTACTTAACAAAACCATTTCGTCCTGTTGAGCTTCGTGCCCGTATACAAACCCATTTAAAACTAAAGTTTTTTGAAGAACAAAAACTTGAACAAACCGAACTTGAGCTTGTTTATATGATGAGCACCTTAGCTGATAAACATTGTGAAGAAACATCAGGGCATGTTGAAAGAGTTGCTGAATATTCAAAATTATTAGCAAGACTTGTAGGTTATGGGGAAGAGCATGCTGAACTTATTAAAAAAGCTTCAGCTATGCATGATATTGGAAAGGTTACTACACCTGATCATATCTTACATAAGCCAGGTAAGCATACAGATGAAGAGTTTCTTATTATGAAAGAGCATGCTCAAGCAGGATATGAAATCCTCCAAAAGTCTAAACTTCCTCTTATGCAAATTGCTTCTATGATTGCACATCAACATCATGAAAAGTGGGGTGGTTCGGGATACCCTAGAGCCTTAAAAGGTAAGCAAATACATATGCTTGGTAGGATTGTTGCCCTTGCAGATGTTTTAGATGCCCTTTCTTCTTCTAGAAAGTATAAGAAAGGTTGGAACTTAGATGCTATTTTTTCTTTTTTAAAATCTCAAAGAGGTAAGCATTTTGATCCACGTTTAGTAGATATATTCATGGATAACTTTGGCTTATTTCTAGAGATACGTGATCAATACACTGACTAATGATTTTTAAGCTTATCTGATAAGTAAATAGCTACGGCAGTTAGAACAAAAAGTGTCCCTCCATAAAATCCAAATAAAACTGTATTAGTCATTTCCATAATTTCTCCTTTTCTTATTTCTTATTTCTTATTTCTTATTTTAATTTCACCTTGATAAACTTCGATAGCATA
>DTVI01000084.1:3479-6552 GCA_012963655.1 Sulfurimonas sp. | reverse complement strand
ATTTCTTATTTTAATTTTATAAAAAATATGTGTTAATAAAATGAGTATAGAGCAAGAATATTGAGAAGACAATTATTATTTAATATTTAAAATGTTTAATTTTATTTATTAAAAAATATTATTTTAAGGTATTAAAAATTAAATCGTTCGTATTAAAACTATTTATGTTTTCTTCTTTACTATTATTAGCGGGATGTTCCGTAGATGGTGTTGTAAGAGATAATAATCCAGATATTACACTTACACTTGATGTTAACTATCAAGGTTCAAATGTTCATTACTAACAAACATACTTAATTAATGAAACAACTAATATAACAAATGTTGGTACAATCGAAATTAAGGCAACGGTAGTAACGGGTTGTGTGCAACGAGCAGATGGAAGTAATAACTTTAGTAGAGGTTCTTATATCAATGCTAACGTACCTTTTTCATATGACTACCTAACTAATATTGACTCAGATGGAACAATTTCCTTTACTTTAGATGGAGTTACTCACACATTAACACTTCCTGCAGATGCACTAAGCTCTGAAGGATGGGCTGCTTATGCTATCGAAGTTTATCAAGGTGAAATTAAAATCATTGAGATAGACCAAGAAACTGAAAGACCTGTTTAACAATATCATTAGACTAAGTTTATCTTAGTCTAATCCCTCCTCTTAAAATTAACTATCTTTTAAAAACTTCTTTTTCTTATATTTATGATTAAATTCTAAAAAATTTCTTTTAGGATTAGTATGCAAACAGCAATTATTGGTGGTGGATGTTTTTGGTGTGTAGAAGGTGTGTTTAGTAGAGCTATAGGTGTTCAATCAGCTATTAGTGGTTACGCAGGGGGAGAAAGTCCAAACCCTACTTATCAACAAATATGTACAGGAACAACAGGTCACGCAGAAGTAGTAAAGATTACCTTTGATGAGTCAATCATTTCTTATGAAGATATTTTGGATATCTTTTTTGAGATACATGACCCAACCACACTTAACCAGCAAGGTGGAGATAGAGGGACTCAGTATCGTTCTGTAATCTATTATTTAAATGATGATCAAAAAGATGCATCTGAGGCAAAGATATTAGAGCTACAACACTTCTTATCTGCACCTGTAGTGACTGAACTTAGCCCTGAACCTGAGTTTTTTGATGCAGAAGAATATCATCAAGACTATTTTTCTTTAAATCCTTCTCAAGGTTATTGCCAGGCTGTAGTAGCACCTAAGGTCCAAAAATTCATGATGAAGTTTACACAGTTTATCAAGTCTTAATTGGCTCGATAATATCTTTTTTCAATTGGTTTATTAACCTTTATACCCTTACTTAAAAAAATAAAGGGCACAGACTTTGAACCCTTATCAAAGTTTGTTATTGCAGATATATGCACGTGTAAATGAGGTCCTGATGAATAACCTGTATTCCCAGAATATCCAATCAGTTGATGCTTATATACTCTTTCACCTAACTTCACTTTTACCCCATTTTGTTTTAAGTGCCCATACATAGCCATGGTTCCATCTTCATGTTGAATAATTATATAATTTGCCTTTGACGCAAACTTTATTGAAAACCCATGTTCATTATTTTTTGATTCTATACCTGTAACGATCCCTTCTCTCATTGCATGTACATGTGAACCCACTGCCATACTAAAGTCTAAGGCATATGCTGAATTTCCATTGTGTGTTGCCTTTCCATTGAACCCTTGTGTTAAAAGATAAGTTTTTCCCTCTTATAAGGAAGTGCGTATACATACTTTTTATTATAACTTGTCACTAAACTGCCTAGCATAGTGCCGTAACTTATAGAAAAATCACTTTTTTTACTCTTCTCAATAATAGAAAGATGCATCATCTTACTTCGAGAACGAGAAGGATATGAATTTATATAAGAGGCGCTAACATCACTGCTTAAGTTGTGCATCTGTTTAAGATGAAGCTTCACACTGACAACACTAAAGGTATGATTCTCAAGATAAATATCAAAACCATCCTTCACTTTCACACTAAGGACTTCTATTTTTTTAGCCTTATAATCTGGAGAAAAGATATCTAAACTTTTCCGACTTATAACGTCTTTCTTTTCCTCATATAATTTAAACATCTTATTCATATGGGCATAAGAGCGTTCATCTAAATTATAATCTTCGTAAAGTGCCTTTAAATAAGAAGATTCCGTCTGTCCTGTTGTTTTATAAAACTCAACTACTTTTTGCTTCAATCTAGCATCTGCACGCACTAAATTCAAAGGCCTTTTTAGAAGAATAAAAAAGGATTCTTTGTCATTTGAATAAATGCTTTTATAAAGTTGTTGTTTATATGATTTTTCTATTTTATCATGTAGGGTTTGTAGCTGTCTTAAGGCTTTTAAATACGCCTTTATCTCTTCCTTATCTGGATTCTTATCAAGTTCAAAACCTTTTTTAATTGCTTCTTTACAAAGGCTATCTAGCTTTTGTATCAGATCCTTATCTACTGCAAATGAATCAAGGGTACTAAGGTACTTAAAGTCCTTAACAGACTTAAATAAGGGTGTACCTAATTGCGCATACAAGGAGGGGTAAACCTTCGCATATAAACTAAAAACAAGAAATAAAATTGATTTTTTCATAAAAGATTGTAACATAGAAGCCAAAGAGATCGGGGTGTTTGTGACTTGGAAATCACAAAGGTAAAATAAGGATGTATCTAAAATATGAATCAAAATCTAGGGGAAAATTTTGACTTTAACTATTATGCATTAGGTCTCTTTGACTTCTAGCAGTATTATAATGAGCAAATGTGTGGATAATGTGTAGGCATCAAAATCAAAACATTAATATCAACGAAGCTTTAAGAGTATAATACACCTATGACTTACAAAAAAGAAATTATTGCTGTTGTTGATCCTATGTGTTCTTGGTGTTGGGGCTTTTCCCCTATCTTGCAAGAACTAGAAAAAACTTTAGCTAAAGACACTAAACTTACTCTATGCATGGGAGGTCTTCGATCTACACAGGATCAAGCTTGGACACCAGAATTTAGATCTTTTTTAAAACAGTCATGGGAAAATGTACATCATAAGACAGCTCAAGTCTTTG
>DTVI01000084.1:0-3420 GCA_012963655.1 Sulfurimonas sp. | reverse complement strand
TGTAGAGCTGTACTTACCGTTAAAGCCTTAGATCATGAAAAAAGCTTTTCTTTTCTTCACACTATTCAAAAAAGCTTTTATCAAGATGGCCTAGATATTACACAAACCAATATACTTTCCAAGACTGCAGAAGATATAGGCATAAATAAAGAAAAATTTCTTGAATTGTTTATGTCACAGAAAATGAAAGAGCTTACTCTTGCTGATAAATATAAGGCAAGGTCTATGGGAGCTAATTCTTTCCCTTCTTTAGTCTTTATAGACGAAGAAGGGCATTTATATGTGTTAAAAGGATATAGAAGTTTTGAAGAGATAAAGAAACACCTTTAAAGGTCAACAAACCATCTCAGCTTTGTATTATTTAAAAACTTAGAAGAAAAGCAAAGCCCTCCTACTAGAAAACCACACAGAAGATATAACTACCTTCATCCCAGCTACAAATGATTTTACTAACTTATTTTCACAAAAACAAGAGGCATATAATGCAAAATAGATAAGGGTAAGATATCAATTTTATGAACATATAGATTTTTTTGCTAAAATACAAAATCTATTTGATAAAGACAATGGATTATGGGTTAAAGACACTGCTATCTATCCCCTTAACTTTCAATGTGCTATCGTAATAGAATTAACAGGTGAATTCTAGGAAAACAATGAAAAAACTATCTAAAAGTGACTTTATTCTTGAAGGAAAGGCTGATTTTCTATTAGCCGCCTGTGTTACTTATACCTGTGATATACCACAGCTCACCCAAGCAGGTATACCAGGTAAAATCCCTTTAACCCCTACGCTTGACGCAGAATTTATTTCTACAGGAAAGGTCTTTTCCTTAGGTGAGATTGCTGAGACACCAAAGGGAGTTCCTACCCCTGCACTTATCACAAGAGCGGTTCATGAACTTAGCCCCTTTAGTGCCTTAGAGATTCTTAATCTTGGACTGCAAGTAGAACCTTTGCAGTGTAAACTTATCAATTTAGATATAAGCCCTAGTCCTAGTATTACTCAAGATAAGGGTTTTGATGCAAGGGTTATTTTTGACAAGGGTTTTGCTTATGGAAAAAAGTATCAACTTAAAGGCGACTACCTTATCATAGGAGAAAGTACACCTTCTGGAACAACTACAGCTCAAGCTTGTATTACAGCCCTAGGATATGAAACTATGGGGCTATTTGCTTCTTCTTTTAAAGATGCTCCGTCTTCAATCAAAGAAGAAACCATAACAGCCTCATTATCAAAACTACATTCAAATATGTCTTTGTTTGAAAAGCTAGGACATACTGCGGATAATATGTTAGTTTTTTTAGCTGGTTTTATTCTTTCGTGTTCAAGACGTTTTAATCTTGTTTTAGCCGGTGGAACACAAATGGCCGCTGTTCTTCTTATTGCCAATAAGATTGCAGGACGACAAGCTATTCATCATGATCATAGGCATATTCATTTATGTACTACCAAATGGATTGCTGAAGATAAGTGTTCAAACATTCAAGGCTTACTTGATCAACTTGACTTTAGCCTGAAAGCCTATTATGCTGATTTTTCTTTTCAAGACACACAACATCCTGCCTTAAAATTATATGATGAGGGAGAGGCTAAAGAAGGTGTTGGGGCTGGTGCTTGCTTAGCCTATGCCTTTTCCAAAGGAATCTCACAAAAAGAAATAACAACAAAGATAGAGTCTTACCTTCGCTAAAGCCCATAAGATGTCTATCTATATATTTAATAAAGAAGATAATATTAAAATATATTCAAAACAAACCCTTATACTAGGGGAGCATTAATGAAAGCACTGTTTGTAGGCGGTATTAAAAGTGGAAAATCCCTTCATACTGAAAAGTACACCCTTAAAAAATGCAAGAACGTTTTCAAAATGTTTTGGTGGTTTTTCAGGTGACTAGTATGGCTTTATGATTGAAGGAACTAAACTTATCTTACTTCACGCCATCATCATCTTATGTTAGTAACCCTTCTAAGGCACGCGGACGGAGATGAGACTTATCATAAGTGTTATAATGGACATAGTGATATTTCATCTAAGAGAAGGAATCAGGCGAAGCTTTTAACTTAGATATCCCCATTGTTTCTACCTCTATGATAAGAGAAATATCATGGGGCAGACATGAGGGAAAACCTTTGATGAAAGTTGTAAAGATTATTCTAAAGAAGATAAATACAAAAAGACTAACTTACTTCTTTTTACTTGTTTTTTTATCTGCCTTAGACTTGTCATAAAAGTAATTTGTCGCTTCTACAAACCCATCAACGCTTCCACAGTCAAATCGTTCACCCTTAAACTTATAAGCGATGACCATCCCTTTTTTAGCCTGAGTTAAAAGTGCATCTGTGATTTGTATTTCACCACCTTTACCAGGCTTAGTTTCTCTAAGAACATCAAAGATATCTGGTGTTAAGATGTATCTTCCAATAATAGCTAGGTTAGAAGGGGCGTCTTTAGGATCTGGTTTTTCTACCATGTCTGTTACCATAAAGATACCATCATCTATTTCATTACCTGCTATAACACCATACTTGTTAGTATCTTCCTTAGGTACTTCTTCAATAGCAACGATACAACACTGGTACTTTTCATATAGCTTTACCATTTGAGAAAGCACACCACCATGTCCATTTCCATCACATAAATCATCTGCTAGAACTACTGCAAATGCTTCATCTCCAATTAGAGTTTCACCTGTTAAGATGGCGTGGCCTAGACCCTTCATCTCAACTTGACGTGTGTAAGAGAAGGTACAGTTGTTAATTAAAGAACGAATAGAGTCTAGAAGTGGCTCTTTCGACGTTCCTTTGATTTGACTTTCAAGTTCATAAGAGATATCAAAATGATCTTCTATCGCGCGCTTACCACGACCCGTTACAATAGCCATTGTATGCATACCAGCTTGAACAGCTTCTTCCACACCATATTCTATTAAAGGACGTGTAAGTACAGGTAACATCTCCTTAGGCATTGCCTTAGTTGCGGGAAGAAAACGTGTTCCGTATCCTGCTGCTGGAAATAAACATTTTTTAATCATTAAAAAACCCTATCATAAAATTTAACGAATGATACCAACTTAATATTTATATCTCAATGAATTACAATTTTTATTGTAATATACCATATGAATTTTTCACAAACAGATACTCAGACCTTACTTAAGATAATGCAATCACGAAGAGATGTACGTGGAAATAGTTTTTTATCTAAAAAAATTCCAAAAGATGACCTTGATCTTATTTTAGAAGCTGCGCTTTGCGCGCCTTCTGTTGGGTATTCTCAACCTTGGGAATTTGTTCTTATTGATGAAGCTGAAATAAAAGATACTGTTTATCAAAACTTTTTAGGCGAAAATAAAAAAGCTCAAAATATTTTCAATGACAGGCCCTTATATCAAGAACTAAAACTTGAAGGCATTAAA
>DTVI01000083.1 GCA_012963655.1 Sulfurimonas sp. | reverse complement strand
TGACTGTGAAGAATTAGTGGGGGTTACTCAAAGGAAATGATGGGGTTGGTTTTGGTATAAAAATCAGTGTATAAACAGAGAAACTTGCGATTATTGCCACAATTAGAAACTATTTTAGTAACTGTTTATGTGAAACCCACTCAGATGTGATGTGAAAGTGTTTTGTTTAATGTCAGTATTTGCAACCTTTTATAACAGTTGATGGGGGTACGACTACTGATTTGGGTTTGATTCCCATACCTTCACCACACTATTATTCTATCCTTTTCCAAATAACACCCATAATTCAATTAGATCCAAACTCAACATGCCACTGATTATACTGTTACCAATATTAGGAGTGGTGCTACTACTTAGGCGTATAGGTCGTCTGACGGATTCAATGGCGATTCTTAATGCAGTTTCAGCATTAATACTTCTACTTTACATCGGAGCCTTACTGGGTTTTATGCGTCATACAGCATTTAGTTTGACGGGGATTGGATTGTTGCTACTGATTTACGAATTGAGGAGCCTAAAGAGACTTGGGAAATTTCCGTTGACAACTCCAATTTTGCTGTTTATTTTCATCCCAGTTATTTACTGGCTGATTCATTCTGAATCACGTCCGTTGTTCTGGGACGAATATTCTCATTGGGGTATCTACATTCGGGAAATGGTCTCCACTCACCAGTTATGGACAATTGAGACGAATGCAGCCCATCCGGATTATCCACCGGGAAACGCCCTCTGGCAGTACTTCTTCACTTTGATCCCGGGTTACAATGAAGGCATTGTCTACCTGGCTCAGTTCGTTTTGCTAATCACGCCACTGTTGGTACTTTTTGAAAATATCTGCCGCAAACAGTTGCTTTGGATTCCTGCAGTAATGGCCCTTTTGGCCTTGGGATTATCTAATTTCGGTCATGGAATCGTGAGTCTCTATGCGGACCACATCATAGGTGTTTGGTATGCTGGCATTCTGCTGCAGGGGCTCCAGTCCCACCCGGGACACCCCAAGGTCATGGGACTATTGTCCATGCCGCTGGCCGTGCTGCTTTTGATCAAGGACGCTGGTATTCCCCTGGTCGCATCTGCCATGGCCTTTCTTTTCCTTCTTTTGGCGTACCGGCATCTTCGGGAAAAGGGCTGGATTCTACCGAAACGAACGTTGATCTTGGTGATCCTGGTGCTGGTGGGGTTACCCTTACTGGTCCATTTTTCCTGGCAGCTCAATCGTAAATCGGTTGGAGTTATGGCGAGCGGAGAAGGCACAGGATTAATCAAAATATTGCTCACGGAAAAATCAAGGTTTACTAATCAAGAATTGCAAACATATAGAGATCATTTATTGGATGTAATAGTTGATCAACAACTGAGCAAAGATGAGATCATGCAGGAAAACTATAATGAATATAGTTATAGACTTAAACGACTTTACACTGATACGTTTAGGATCACGCCCTTGGTTTTTTTTATTATGTATGTTCTTTTATCAATTGTACTGATTACTAATCAATCCTCTGAAGTAAGGATTGAAATCATCATCTTGTTGTTGGTTGGAATGGTTACATTAATAATTTATTCAGGAATAATATATTTAACATACCCACTGCTTTATTCTGCAGATCATGCATTAAATCTTAAGTCTTTTTTGAGATATTTTCATACCATAATTTTACCGCTTTTTATTGTAGGAATGGGACTACTGACACCGGCTTTTCATAGGGATTTACATATTGAAGTACTAGGGTCTCCAATATCACTGTCTGCACTGTTTTTTGGAGTAGGCATGTTTTTGCTTTACACTTTCGAACCCCCATACCTGAGGCCATTCTACACGCCTGCGATCTTTGAGCAGTATCCCAGAAACTTAGCATTGCGCTGGCGTCAGGATACGGAGATCCTTACCGAAAAAGTAAGAGATCAGACTGGTATGAAACGACTCTGGGTCCACCTGCCCCTCCAGGACAATGGTTCGAATTACCTGTATAATCATAGTTTCATGGCGACTGTCATCCGTTACCAGATGACCCCGACTCCAACCTCCGTAGAGCGGAGTCCGAATTTCATGGAACGTCCCACCGGAGAAATTGTTGAGATCTGGAAAAATTTTAACTTCCTTTGGTTCCCAGTTTTAGACGACTCCAAAACTAGTAAACTATTTGAAGAGAAATTTGGAATTCCCATGGCGATGCATCGAGTTTCCAGGGTGGAAAAATTTGAAGATCGTATCAAACTTTTCTCTGCTGTAAAGTAGAAGTTTGTTCAATCTTCTATTGGTCTCAACCCTAATTTGACATTTGTCAACATTGTTACTCTCATTTTACTTGGTGTAGAGGTGTGTTATTGAATGTCTGACTGTGAAGAATTAGTGGGAGTTACTTACAGGGGATGATTGGAGATTAAATTATTTATAGGT
>DTVI01000082.1 GCA_012963655.1 Sulfurimonas sp. | reverse complement strand
TGGCTCTTAGTAGTAGAAGCTATTAACTACAATAGCTTTTATACCTTATTAATGAACTCGGGCACCCTTAGTACAGTAGAAGATGATTATAAGGCAAAACAACTTATGCATACAGTAACAAGAGAATTAACAGGACTTAATAAAAGTGCTAAAGAAAAATATCTAGGACGTTAATCCTAGACTTAAAGGGATTAAACAGAGTCTAATCCCTTCTTCCAGACCTCCTATTTCCAATGAACTTACGCTATAATTTCAAAACGAAAGTAAAAAATATTTTGATGGATATGTATGAACTTTATTGAAACACGTGGTAATGATGGGTCTCGCCCTTATAATGTTAGCTTTTCTCAAGCAATTTTAAGCCCAATAGCGTCTTTTGGAGGACTTTATGTACCTTTGAAACTTCCTGATTTAGGAGAAGTTTTTTTACAAAAACATGTTAACTCTTCATATAAAGAAATGGCGATGGACATGCTACTTTGTTTTGGTATTGATATTGATAAAGATGTTTTATATGAGGCCTTAGACTTATATGATAATTTTGATGACAGTTCTAACCCAGTACCTGTTGTTAAGGTAAAAGAAAATCTTTTTGTAAGTGAACTTTATCATGGTCCAACACGTGCCTTTAAAGATATGGCACTTCAGCCTTTTGGTGTTGTTTTATCTTCTATCGCACAAAAAAGAAATCAAAACTATCTTATTTTAGCAGCAACCAGTGGAGATACTGGTCCTGCCGCTCTTGAAACCTTTAAAAATAGAGCAAATGTTCAAGTTGCTTGTTTATATCCAGATGGAGGAACTTCAGATGTTCAGCGTCTTCAAATGGTGACAGAAGATGCAAGTAACTTAAAGGTTATTGGGATCAAAGGAGACTTTGATGATGCACAAAATGCACTTAAAAGTCTATTAGACTCAGACACCTTCAAGGCAAAGTTAAAAGAAGATCATATCTCTTTATCTGCGGCAAACTCAGTAAATTTTGGACGCATTATCTTTCAAATTATTTATCATATTCATTCTTACTTAGAACTTGTTCGTCAGGGTGAAGTAAGTATAGGTGAAAAAGTATATTTAAACGTGCCAAGTGGAAACTTTGGAAATGCTCTTGGTGGATATTACGCAATGAAAATGGGTCTGCCTGTTGAAAAGATTATTATCGCTTCAAATGAAAATAACGTACTTACGCGATTTATTAATGAGGGTAAGTATGACCTAAGAAAGTCGTCTGTTATTTCAACAACTTCACCAGCTATGGATATTTTAAAATCATCTAATGTTGAGCGTATTTTATTTGATATGTTTGGTGCGAGAAGAACAAAAGAATTAATGAGTAACTTACAAGAAAATAATTCTTACGTACTAAGCTCAGATGAACTTTATACGATTCAGTCTGTCTTTTCAGCAGACTTTTGTAATGGGGAGGAGGGGAAGGCTTACATAAAAGAAGCCTTTGAATCAGGTTATTTAATGGACCCACATACGGCGACATGTTTTAAGGCAAATGAAACTTGTGCGACTAAAAATATTAAGACCATTGCTTATTCAACGGCAGAATGGACGAAATTCTCACCAACAATTGCTAATGCCTTAACAGGGGAAGTAGATGCACAAGATATTGACGCATTGAAGTCGATTTCAAAAGAGGCAAAGTTAGCTATTCCAGATATGATAACTGCCTTATTTACAAAAGAAATATGTCAAGACAGTATTATAAATAAAGAAGATATTGAAAAAGAAATACTCTCTTTCGTATAATAATTAATAAGTAGGCTTATGCTACTTATTTTTTAAAGAAATATTACTGCTTAACCGCTACGGTTTATCTTCTATGCATAGGGTGTTGGTAGTCATTACGTTCACAGGCACTAAAGCCTAGGCCCATGATGATTAAAACTAAGGCTAAAATAAATTTTTTCATAAATCTTCCTTTCTAATTTTATCTAGCAAGTATATCAACTTTTTTACTTGGATGCAAAGATTATAATGTTTTCTCTATCTCTAACTTAAGATCTGCATCATTGTCTAGGTTTGTATAGCAACTTTGTACCCCGCATAAAAGCATTTGTTCATTTTGTGTAATTTGGCGTAAAATAAAGGGATATTTTAAATCGAAAAAATCTTTTGCACATGTTTTTAAGGCTTTCTTATCCCCTTTAATAAGACGGTCTTCTTTGATGTAACGCAAGGCTTGATTAAACAAGTATGGATATCTAAGGGGTCTTTTAACGAGGTCTGCTGAATGATATTCTAAACTCATAAAGGCTATATCTCTGTACTTTATATCAACAAGTACGCCTAAGGATAAAAGAGCATCTATGATAACACCCACAGAACCTGCGTAAGAACTATCTGTTACATCCGCGTCTGTAATAAAATCTCCTTTTGAAAAAAACCATTTTCCCCCTTGAAAGAAGATTGATAAGGACTTGTCCATAATTTCTTGAGCTAGATTTAGATAGTTAGTGTCTAAGGTACTTTGGTAAGCTTGAACTAAAGCTGTTGACATATAAGCATAATCTTCTAAAAAAGCTCTAATCTTAGGGTCTGTATCAAGCATAGATGTATGATATAAATGTTTATCCTTATATAGTTTTTCCAATAAGGCTTGCATATGTTTTTTAGCACTTTCTTTGAAGCTGTCATCGAAATTTGAAAGTGTAAATAAGGACTTTATCATCATGGCATTCCATGAGGTGATGATTTTGGTGTCAATAAAAGGGTAATCTCTTTCTTGTCTTATTTTTTTTAGTAAGAAAATAGCCTTGTCATAATTTTTAGGCTTGTCTTCGTCATTTCTTCTAATAATACTCATCTCTTCAAAGTTTCCAGTAGGGGTTATATGAAGATGGGGTAAAACTTCTAAGGCTTCTTCTTCCTTAAAGCCATTATCTTGGAAATAGGCTAGTGTCTGTTCATACTCATATACAAAATATTTTCCTTCAACCCCATCACTTGCAGTATAAAATAAGTTCTTTTCACTCATCTTCCTTAACATAAAGTTTGCAGTATCTTTGGCAATGTTTAGATATTTTTCATTATTGGTAGCCTTATAGGTCAGAGTAAAAAGCTCTATTAATAAGGCATTATCATAAGTCATCTTTTCAAAATGAGGGATAAGCCATGTGTTTTCTGTAGAGTAACGGCAAAACCCACCTTCTATAAGGTCATATATTCCCCCTTGAATCATGGAGTCTAGGGTGTGAGTTAGCATATGCAAGGCATCATCATTTTTACTGACTAAGTAAATATCTAAAAGGCTTTTAAGTGTGGATACCTGAGGAAACTTAGGTGCTTGTCCAAAGCCACCAAAGTTAATATCAAAATTATGATTAGCTTGATTCATAAAAGTAGTTATTATACTATCACTTAGTTTAGCAGCTTGAGTAGGTCTACTTGAGGGTTTAAGAAATCCTTGGATTTCTTGGGCATTATCAAACAAGACCTTATCATTTTGACTTACCTTAAGACTGATAATATTGATTAACTCCCCAAATCCCATTACATTATGCTCAGACCTAGGGGGGATATAAGTACCTGCATAAAAAGGCTTGTTTTCAGGGGTAGAAAAGATAGAAGTTGGCCATCCCCCTGAACGATGATTTAAAATCATATGTACTTCTTGATAAAACTTGTCAATATCAGGACGTTCTTCTCTATCTACCTTAATGCAGATAAAGTCTTCATTGAGTTTACGAGCCAATCCTTTATCTTTAAATACTTCATCTTCCATAACATGACACCAATGGCAAGAACTGTAACCAATAGAAATAAAAATAGGCTTGTTGTGCTTTTTAGCCATTTCAAAGGCTTTATCGCACCAAGGGTACCAATGCACAGGATTGTCTTGATGTTGTAGTAAGTAAGGTGAATCTTCATATTTAAGTAGGTTCGGCATAATAAACCTTTTAATTAAGGATACAAAATTAGGTTTTAAAAAAAATCTTGTTCAATAGATAATTGGCTTTACTTCTTTATTTGTGTATCAGTATAACAAATATACCGGTGTAAATACCATGCTGAGATATCTTTATCTGAATAGGTAAATTCTTGTTGAACCTTTGGAATAGAACTATGTAAAAGTTTAGAACGGAGTATCCCCATTAATACAAAAGATAATAACAAGGCAGATAAGGCATAATACCAGTTATAAATAAACCAGACGCCTGCAGTGATTAGATATATGCCGTATGATAAAAATAGTCTAAAGATAAGGGCAAGCAGCTTGCACTTTTTACTGTGTAAAATTGGTGTTTGTGTGTACATTTCCATAAAGGTCATTATAGTGCATTTAGATTTAACCCAAGGTGATATTAAAAATCAAATCAAAACATTAGCCATTCCCTCAAGTATTGGCTTCTTTTTTCATACTATCTATAATGTAACAGACACCTATTTTGCAGGGCTAATCTCAACGCAGGCCTTGTCTGCCTTAACACTTTCATTTTCAATATTTTTTATGGTTATTGCCTTTGCCAGTGGGATGAGCGAGGCTGTAACGGCTCTTGTTGGAAATGCCTTAGGCTCAAAAGATAAAGAATATGCAAGTCATATTACCTTAAACTCTTTAGTTTTTGCTCTTATATTAACGCTTGGTGTAACACTTACTGGACTTGCGTCTGCTTCTTTTTTAATGCAAGTGCTAGGGGCAAATGCTTCTTATTTACAAGAGTCCTTAGCCTATATAAATATTATCTTATATGGGTCTATATTTTTTGTTTTTAGCTTTTTTCTCAACGCGATTTTAAACTCTGTAGGAGATACAAAGTCTTTTAGAAATATCTTGATATTTTCTTCCTTAGTAAATGTTGTCTTAGACTATTGGTTTGTACTTGGAGGCTTGGGATTAGAACCTCAGGGTATACAAGGAATAGCCTTTGCTACAGTGCTAACAGAATTTATCTCATGTATATATCTTTTTTATAAGGTTCAAAAAACACCCTTATTATTATCTGAAAAACCTTTTCACCTTGATATGAAAGTTTTTAAAGAACTTTTATATCAAGGTATTCCTCCTAGTGCAAATCTTGTCTTAATGGCAGGAGGAATTTTTATCATCACATATTTTGCTGCACAGCACGGGCAGGACGTTATTGCTGCCTTTGGAGTAGGGATGAGAGTAGAGCAAATTGCCCTAATGCCCAGTATTGGTCTAAATGTTGCGGTGCTTGCTATTATTTCTCAAAATAATGGGGCAAAAAATTATAAGCGTATACATGAAACCTTGAATGCGGCTATGTTTTATGGAGGGGTCTTGTCTTTTGGTGGTTTAGTCTTACTCTTAGTCGCAGCAGAACCTTTAATGGAGTTGTTTACTAAAGACCCTCAGGTTATACACGAGGGTGTAGTTTATATTAGAGTTGAGGCCTTTATTTTATATAGTTTTGTCATTATCTTTGTACATATTGCCATGCTTCAAGGTATTAAAAAACCAGGATTTATCATTTGTATTTCAATTTTCAGACAGATAGTGGCGCCTTTTTCTCTTTTAGCCTTTTTTTCATATCTTGGATTAGGTCTTATTTGGGTTTGGTTAGGCGTAGCAGGTATAGTAACTTTTTCAGCCCTTCTTACCTATATCTATAGCCGTAAAAAGCTAGCTGAACTTGAATTGTGTGTTTCATAATTCGGGTTAAAGTATCTTCATGATAAAATCGTTTTATATTATTATTCGGGCCTTTTAGGTTCGAATTTATCTGAAGGATTTATGTGTTAAGTATAGCAATAGCAATTTATACGATTTATATTTTTATCAATATTTATGTGTCAGTGATGCAAATAGGTTATCTCTCAAATGCAAAAAAAGGAAAACCTGTTCTCTTGGGCAAGGAAGAGTTTGTTCAAGCGGGGGAATACGCGATTTCTAAACAGCGTTTAGGCCTTGTTTCTACTCTTATAGAATTTGCCTTATTAATCTTTTGGATGGGATACGGAATTTCTTGGTTAAATACAGAGTTCATATCATACTCACCAACGGTACATATGATAGTCTTTGTTCTTAGTTTTATTATGATTAATTCTATCATCAACCTGCCTTTTGATATGTATCAAAAGTTTGTTTTAGATGAAAAGTATGGATTTAATAAGTCTACTCTGGCCTTATATATTAAAGATACTCTAATTTCTACTGCCTTGTCTTTAGGCTTAGGTACTTTAGTAATCTGGGGTGTTGGCTCTATCATCTTGAATGTTGAGATGTGGTGGTTATACAGCTTCTTATTTATCTTTGGTGTAATTATGCTTATGAATATGTTCTTTCCAACAGTAAGAGCCTTGTTTTTTGATAAGGTAAGCCCCTTAGAAGATGGAGAACTTAAGAGTTCAATTGAAGAGATGATGGATAAGACAGGCTTTGTAAGTTCAGGTATCTTTGTTTCAGACGCGTCAAAAAGAGATGCAAGACTAAATGCATATTTTGGTGGAATTGGTAAAACCAAACGTGTAGTTCTTTTTGATACACTTATTGAAAAACTTACACCAAAAGAGCTATTAGCTGTTTTAGGACACGAACTAGGTCACTTTGCACATGGAGATATTTATAAAAATATGGGGCTTATGGGTTCCTTGCTTTTTGTGATGTTTGCGATATTTGGAAACCTTAGTGAAGACCTGTTCTTAGAACTGGGTGTAGGGGCTGAACCAGGCATTATAATGGTGCTATTTTTACTATTTATGCCAGTTCTTGGCTTTATAATGATGCCTTTAATGGGAATTGTAAGTAGACATAATGAATTTGAAGCTGATAAAACAGGAGCAGAACTTGGGGGAGGAGAGAATCTTGCCTCAGCCCTTATTAAACTTGTAACTGAGAATAAGGCTTTTCCTTTATCTCATCCTCTTTATATCTTTTTTCATTACACACATCCACCAGTGATGCAAAGACTTAAAGAACTTGGGATAAATATAGAAGATACTACAAATGAAGCGAGCGCCGGAAAATGTCCAATACTATAAATGATTGGTTGGATGTAGGTGAACGCGCCTTAAAGTATAAGGCTGAAAGACCTAGAAGAGAAGCCGAAATACTTCTAGGTTCTGCTATCAATAAAGACCGTTTATATCTTATCACTCATGGTGAAGAAGAAGCAGAAGCTCCTGATTTTCATCAGATGTTAATAAGACGAAATGAAAATGAACCTATAGAATACATAACCTCAAAGGTATCATTCTTTTCTCAAGAGTTTCATATATCTACGGGAGCTCTTATCCCAAGACCTGAAACTGAAATCTTAATAGAAAAACTTTTAGAAAAGCTTGATACTGACACGCAAGAATCTATAGTAGAAGTGGGTATAGGCTCTGGTGTTATTTCTATCGTCTTAGCCCAGCACTTAGAAAAAGCAAGCTTTTTAGCAACTGACATTAGTCCTGATGCACTTACAATTGCAAAGATGAATATTTCCATTAAGCAAATGACTAAGCGTATTGAAATATTTCAAACAGATTTACTTGAGGATGTTGATAAAAAGATAGATATATTAGTATCTAACCCTCCTTATATAGAAGATGGCATAGTCTTAGAAGCTAATCTAGCTTTTGAACCTCAAAATGCCTTGTATGGCGGCAATATTGGAGACGAGATACTTAAACGTCTTATAGATGAGTCCTTCACAAGAGAGGTTCGTATTCTTGCTTGTGAAATGGGATATGACCAAAAAGACAAGATAGAAACTTATCTTAAAGATTTTGACTTCAAGTCTTTAGAATTTTACAAAGATTATGCAGGCTTTGATCGTGGATTTATTTTAACACTAGTCTGAAACAAAATAAATGGATACCTCATAAAATCGTGAGTGAACCTCACAGTTTTATGAGTAAAATAGATAAATAGGATATCAACATGAAAAACACAAAAAGAATAATCGACGCAGCTTACCTTATCTTACTTGGTGCAAGTATAGGTGGGATTTTAACCCTTGGTATTGTAATGACATCAACCATATTCCATTCAGAAGATTATATAGGCCCTTTATTAACGCATTATCAAGAAGGTCTTATTATGTCAGGTGGATTTGATAAGTTTTCTTACTTCTTATCATTTATGTTTTTTGTGATTATCTCTTATGAGATGTATTCTTATAAGATCTTACAAAGAGATAGAATTGTAATGATTGCAAGCTTTGTTTCTTTATGTACTATTGGTCTGTTTGTTGGGGTTTATACGCCTGCCATCTTAGAAATGCAAAAATTAGGGACACAAGCCACTCACAGCCCGGAATTTGAAAGCCTTCACTTAGGGTCTGAACTTGACTTTAAAATCCTTGTGGTATCCTTATTGGTACTTATGGGTAGAAGGTTATTTGTTTTACTAGGAAAGAAAGGCTAGAGCCTAATTCTTGTTGCTCCTAGATACATTTCATGGGTAGATGAGAGTAACTACTTTTTAGGACGATTAACATCCCCAAAGCGTGATTCCCACCATTCCTGCGGGCTTATAAATTTTTCGCGTATATCTTCTTCTTTAAAACTAAACTCATATTGTTTACAATACTCAAGAATAGTCTTATAGGCTGCATTAATTTGTATACTCATTTGTTCAGCAGTTTTTAGATCATCAGGATTTTTGTCAGGATGCCATTTATGCATAAGACTTCTATACTTTTGTTTGATGTCAAAGAGGGTGGCTTTATTTGAAAGGCCAAGGAGAGTTTTGGCCTTTATTAGTTTTTCTAGGGAGCTCATTAAAGAAAGCCTAAACGTGTAAGTTTAGGTTCTAGTCTTTCTGCTGACGCATGTAAGTAGGTACGTCAAGGAATTCTTCTCTTCCATCAAAGTTTTCACCACCAACTACCTTAAGTAAAGGACGTTGAATGTGAACCTGCTTTTGTTCTTCTGGAATATCAAAGTTAGGGTTGTTTGAGCCACTTTGATTTAATTCTTTCTCAAATCCAGTAGCTACAAGAGTAACACGAATATAATCAAGAGCTAAGCTGTCATCTGTAGTTGTACCAAAGATAACATCAGCATCTTCATCAGCAGACTCATCAATAACATTCATAGCCTCATTCATCTCAATAAGAGAAAAATCTGGGTGCATATGAAAGTGTACTAAAACACCCATTGCTCCATTAATAGACATGTTGTCAAGAAGTGGAGACTCAATAGCAGACTTAATTGCTTCATAAGCAGCATTTTCACCTGTATAGGTACCAACACCCATAAGTGCCATACCTCTATGAGACATAACCGTTTGAAGGTCAGCAAAGTCAAGATTGATATCATTTTCACCTGAGGCAAGAATAACACCTGAAGTTCCAGATACTGCTTGAGAAAGAACACTGTCTACAAGTCTAAAGCTATCTTTAATACCCATGTTTCTGTCTACAATAGAAAGAAGCTTGTCGTTTGGAATAACAACAATAGAGTCAGATTCTTTTTTAAGTTCTTCAAGACCCGCCATTGCAACCTTCATACGTTTACGTTGTTCAAACATAAATGGCTTAGTTACTACAGAAATAGTTAGTGCACCTACTTCTTTTGCAATCTTAGCAATTACAGGAGCCGCACCTGTTCACGTACCACCACCTAAACCAGCAGCAACAAAAACAATGTCTGCGCCATCAAGTGC
>DTVI01000081.1 GCA_012963655.1 Sulfurimonas sp. | reverse complement strand
TACTTATTAGAATATGAGGTGCAAAGACCTAGTTATATCTTAGAAATGATTGAAGACACGCTTGACGCTGATAATGAAGAACAACAATATGGAAGTGAAAGGGTCTTGTATGATCCCTTTTTTGTGCAAGGAAGACTAACTGACTTTAATCAGTTTAATAAACTCTTAGATGCGTACGCAATGGAAACTAAGGATGTTAATATCTATAAGGTACCTTGGAATGACTGGGCAGACTTTAGTAGTGCCTTTATAGATGAGTCTTATATGACGATTGAGATGCAAAGAGTACTTGAAGCCTCAGGTGGAATTAGTAATGCCTTAGAAGACTTTAGCGAGGTTGGGGAAAATGATTCTGATCTGAGTTGTGAAATATATCTTAGAGAAGATGAAGCTGAAAGTATTGCTACCTTTGATTTTAGTTTTAAAAGTAAGCAAGTTTCTAACTTCAAGGCAATTCTATAAGAAGCCTATGGCTTCTTGGAGAAGAAAAATTCTCTTTTAGTCTAAATGATGATAAGGGTCTAGCGTCATTAATCTATCATCAACAATAGATCTACCAATGGTGAAGTGATAAAGACTTTGATATTGGTTTGAAGTAAGACCTAAAAGAGTATGAAAATTATCATCTAAATAACATCCGATACCTGTTGCTGAAAGATTTAAAGCTGTGGCTTCAAGGTATAGTTGCTGTCCTATGGCCCCACATTCCCAATATAATTCTTTATATCGGTGTGCCCCATATTCTTGTATTTGTTCTGAAAATTCACAAAGCATTCCTAAAGAGAAGGCTCCATCTGCTGCAATGTCTTGGTTACATGAGATAGTCTTAGCACGTGAGCGAAAATCATCCTTTTCTAAGAGGTAAAGGTCTTCTCTTATTTCTTCAAAAAGAAAACTTTGACGCATTAAACGTTTTAAAGAAGCTAAATGCTTTTTATTTCTAATCATAAGATATAAACCTCTTTCAAGTCCATCAACATCATGCACAAAGAGTACAAGGTTCGCAGAATTTTCAAATCCATCCATACTTTCTTTTACTGAGTTTAAAAGGGTATAAAATTGTTCTCCAGAAATACTTGTATTATTTGGATCCATCATTTGAGCTGAACGACGCTTTAAAACTAAGTCTTTTGATTCAAAACTCGGTAATCTTGGAACAGGTAAATTTGCTACTTCTGGTCTTGCAAATGCATCTGAGAAGCTAGCAACTTCTATTCTTTGTATCATCTCCCATTCTTGGTGACTTGCACTTAAGATATAAGCACTTCCTTCATACTGCTTTGGCAGGTCTTGAGTTAATATGTCTAAAGATAAGTCTTGCTTGATTAAGGGTGAAATACATAAAAGCATATCAGGATATTCTGCTTCTTCTTTTATATAGCGGTTTTCTTGATCAAAACCAAATATTCTTGAAAGCTGGGTATCTTTAGTTCCTGTAACTACTTGAACATTCCAACCTAGCATCTTTGCTGAGACTTGTAAGGCTCTAAAGGCATGGCCTGCGTCTAAAGAACAGTATCTAAAGGCACGCTCTCCATATTTCCATACCTCACGCCAGGTGATAGAACTTAGACCCACTAAAAAGCTTCCTTCTTCAAGCTCATCAAAAAACTTAGAATCAAATTCACAAAGCTTTTCAAGTTGGTGGGTTTTAGGGGCATAATGCGAAAGGGAGCACTTAGTAGAAACCTTATTTAGAGGGGGCAAAATAATATAAGCTTCTGAAGGCTGTAGATTTCCACTAGAGGCATTACATCTAAGTGCCCATTTATTATCTCCTGCTTGTTTCCAAGCCGCAAGACCTAAGGAAAACTGGAAGAACTGAGAAATTGATTCTATAAGTAAAGGTGCAGAAGGAAGTTCATTATCAAAGATAAGATGATAAGGAGGAGTGTTGTTTCCAAGACTTAAGGGAAGCGCTATCTGAGAGGAGCCCTTATAAGCACGAAATGGGTTAGGTTGTGTTTCCCAATCCATATAGCCTAAGGACCTTGCATAACGCATAGGTGCGTGTTTTGTTGCATTGTGGTAAGTAAAAATTTCATTTATATTATTATTCATGTTGCAATCATACGCAATAGGACTTAGATATATCTAGGCAAATGAGATAAACCTATTTTTACAAGACTTTTTAAAGTCTTAGCTAATTGTAAATTTGCATAGAAAGCATAAGGCAAGGTTAAAATAAAGCTAGATGATATTAATAAGCAATCTTATGAATGGACAGCATTAATTATTATAAAATTTATAAAAAATCTAAGGGATAGGGCGCTGAATGTTGTTTGGTGAAAAGATTAGAGGGAAAATAAGTTATAAGATTGTCATAAATAAGGACTTTAAAGGATTCTAAGTCATTCATGATTTAGAATCCTTCCTTATATTATGAGTCTTTTAGACTATCAAGACTTAAGA
>DTVI01000080.1 GCA_012963655.1 Sulfurimonas sp. | reverse complement strand
CCTGCTGCATCTGTAACCGTTGCTATAATTGGGTAAGTGGCATCTGCTTCGGAAATAAAATCAACACTCCAGTTTTTTCCATCTATAGTAATCTCTTGTTCTATCTCATTAATAGTAACAACTAAACTTGTATCCACTTCATTATCAAAAGTCCCGTATAAAGTCACGTCATTAAGATTAGTTTGGAAATCGTTTTCAATACCATTATCAGGGCTAATTCCATCAATACTTACAAGAACACCTGCATTATCATTATCACTGTCAAGAAGAGTTGTATCTTTACTGACTGTAACAGGAGCTAGAACACTTGTATTTCCATTAATATCTGTAACACTTCCTGTAAATGTTAAATCCCCATCAACAAGAGTACTTAAATCAACCGTGTCACTCCAGTTACCAGTAGAATCTGCAGTACCTTCATAAACAACTGTATCACCTTCGCTATCTGTAACAGTGATATTTATCGTTGAACCCGCTTCTGTTGTTCCACTAATACTTACCGTATTAACTTCATCTGAATTTAATACACTATCACTTCCAGTATTTATTTGAATATCTGCATCAGTAACATCAGGATCAAGAAGAGATGTATCTATAGTTATAACCGAGGTTATAGAAGCATAACTAGTATTTCCAGCCTTATCTGTAGAAGTAGCACTTATCGCATAGTCACCTTCCCTTAAAACATCCTCTAGTGTGTATGTCCACTGTCCATTTTCAGCTACTGTAGTTTCACCTACAATCTCAGAATTAATCGATATTACAATAGTACTACCCACTTCGCCTTCACCGGTAAGTGTTGGGGTTGTATCATTCGTACTGCCTAGTTCATTAATGATAGGAGAATCAGGCGCTTGTGTATCAATAATAAAAGATGTGTTTTCAGAAGCTTCCCTACTGTTTCCTGTTGCATCTGTACTAATAGCAGAAACAAGATGTTCACCATCACTTAGAGTATCTGTCGTATAAGACCAGTCCCCATTTCCATCAGCAATAACAACATCAACTACCTTACCATCAATAATGATACTTACTTCACTATCAGCTTCAGCCTTACCTGTAATGGTAGGTGTATCATCATTTCCTAAGGCAATAGGATTAATAAAAGGGGCATTTGGAGAAAGGGAATCTATTTGATCTTCCTCTAACTCATCTGGGTTTGTATCAGCTAAAGAAGTTTCTAATCCTATTAAAAGACCTTCTGCTTGAGCAAAACCATCATCCACACCTCTATTTGTAAAAGCATCAGAAATATTTTGAGAGGTTCCAACTTTTTGCTCACCAGCTTCTGTCGCTTCAAGTTGTGAGATATCGCCTTTTTCTACTGCTTCTACAGATTCTTTACTTACTTCATCTTGTTTAAATGATTTTGCTTCATATACCGTTTCATCTATTAATAAGGTTCTTTGACCATCAATGTTAACAACATTACCATTTGTCATTACAACTTCAATGCTAGTACCATCTACACTCTCAATTAAATCATTTTTATGAATTTGAGAAAAAATACCAAGTTCAACTACTTCGCCATTGATTTTAGTTAGTGTTGCTTCACCTGATTGTTTAGATACATATCCGATTACATTTCCGTTTGTCATTAAAAGCCCCTAAGATAAATAATTTTAATAATATTAGCAGATTAAAAAAGTAAAAAACAGTGTACCTTAGTACTAGTAATATGTAATATTTATCTCAATTTTATGATATAGTGACAGGTGTTCAATCTTCAGTTTTAACTTGGTAACTGTGTTCTTTAGCTAAAGGGGGACAGAGTAGAGGAAAAAGAGTTGTGAAAACTAACTTTTGTGGTTTCACAAAGTGAAAAGTTTCTTGAGTAAAATGGTGGACAGCTAGAGATTCGAACTCTAGGTGGGTTGCCCCACACTCGCGTTCCAGGCGAGCGCCTTCGACCACTCGGCCAGCTGTCCATTGAAGACATGCTTATTAGTCATAAGCTTGTAGGCCGAAAGTATAACAAAAAAAGTTTAACACTAGCTTCTTAAGTCTTGTGACAGCTAGAGATTCGGACTCTATCCCTCATAAACTACAAATTCTTCTTTCTTCTCTCCACAATCAGGGCAAACCCAATCATCTGGTAGGTCTTCAAAGGCTGTACCCGCAGGGATATCCCCTTCAGGGTCTCCAAGGGCTGGGTCATATATATAATCGCATGTGGGACATCTATACTTTTGCATTATCAATCCTTATTTTCTATTGTAAACAAGCTTTTATTAATATCCACGATGACTTCACAATTAATTCATACTATTAGAATACTTCAAGAAAAGATGTTTAAACATTAGCTTTTGAAGAATAAAGACATCTCATGAAAAAAGTAGATTAAATATCTTATAAGGACGAAAATGAAAACACTAACAAAAATATTATTATTAGCTTTATTTTTAGGGAGTATGGGAACTTCTGTTTTAATGGCTGATCTGAAGAAAGGTCAAAAAGTTTATCTTAAAACCTTTAAATCGATGTTTAAGCTGAATGGAACTAAGTTTGCAACCTTACATACACAGACTGAATGGGAAGAGCTTTTTGAGAATTAAGGGGAAGGCTTTAAAAAAGAGTTTATTATCCACTACCCAAAGTCTAAAGAAACACTTGAAAATAAAAATATTTGGAAAAAATTACAACACGTAAAAAATTTTGTAATCCAATTTGCAAATGATTCAGGAAATTTGCCCTCTTGTTACTAAACAAGCAAAAATATAAAGGATACAAAATGAAAAAGATAATACTAGGATTAACACTAATCTCAACTATGATCTTGGCAGCAGATGGGGCTTCCTTATATAGTAAATGTGCAGGCTGTCATGGAAGCCAAGGAGAGAAAAAAGCCCTTGGAAAATCTAAGATCATTCAAGACATGACTAAAATGGACTTAGTAGCCACGCTTAATGGTTATAAGGATGGGTCTTATGGTGGGGCTATGAAAGGTATTATGAGGAGTCAGATTGTAAGACTAAGTACTGAAGATATTGAGGCTCTTGCCTTACATATTACGACATTAAAAAATAAATAATATCTAAAGGCAAGCTCAAAAAAGGGTGTATTTATCTTACTCTTTTTTGAATAAGTCACTAAAAAGGAAAACAAAATGTTAAGAAGAATTTTTTTAAGATTCACCGCTTTAGCTGCAGCATCTGCTGTTATTGTTCCACAAGTAAATGCTGCAGACTTTAGAAATACAAGGCCAGACACTTGGACTGCGCATAGCATTGATGATGCCATTAAAGCTCTTTATGGAGATATATCAGTTATTAAAAGTGGTATTACTATTACTACTCCTAAATTAGCACGCAATGGGGCGGCTATCCCCGTAAATGTATTTTCAAAGATTCAGGCTAAGTCCCTAGCAATTTTTCAAAATGCCAACCCAGAAGCAGCCGTAGCTGTATTTACACTGGGAGAAGGAGCAATTCTAGACTATGACATTAAAATTAAAATGGGAAATAGCGGCACTATTATTGCCATTGTCGAAGGCTTAGATGGAAAGTTTTACCAAGGAACACGCGTTCTTGAAGTGGCCCTTGGTGGATGTGATGGTAGTTAATAGTTTAGTTATTCAATTAAAAACATAATATGAATATACCAAGATAGATTTGAGATAAAAGCAAGTCTATCTTAATCAACAAAGGATTAGATATGGCAGATATTAAAATTAAAGCAAAAGTTAAAGACGGTATAGTAAAAGTAAAAGCATTAGCTAAACACCAAATGAGTACCTATAATCAAGCTATGAGAAAAACAGGAGATAGAAATAATGCACAATTTATTACTCATATCTCAGCAACTGTCAATGGGAAAGTTGTTTATGAAGTATCTACTAGCCAATTTGTATCTAAAGATCCTATCTTTAAGTTCAAATTTGTAGGGGCGCTAAAAGGTGATAAAATTTCTATGACATATATAGATAACAAAGGCAACACTAAAACTAATACATCAAAAATAAAATAAACACTTTAATACACTTTGGATGCAATAAGTAAGCTTATTGCATCTCTCCTCCTTCACTTAAATAATTTTAATAAAGACATTCAACAGTTATACTGGCCTCATTTGCTAAACTTTTATAAATAATGATTTAAAGATATTAAAAATGAAAAAGAAACAAGACCTTATTATTATCGGAGCAGGTATAAGTGGTCTATATGCAGCAACTCTCTTGCAAGAGAAATATAATATAATAATTTTAGAAGCAAGAGAACGTCTGGGAGGAAGAATCCTTACTCAAAAAGGTCATGATCTTGGTCCTTCATGGATTTGGCCTCACCAAAAAAATATTTTATCTCTTATTGATGACTTAGGCCTTGAAATATTTTCTCAGTATACACATGGTCAAGCCTTATATGATACACCTTCCCTGCTTCAACGTTTTGATGCTCCTCCGCCAGCTCCCTCATTCAGAGTTACCGGTGGTTTAATACAGATTATAAATGCTCTTGAGACAAAACTTGAAAAAGAGACAATACATCTAAATCAAGAAGTTCTGAGCATTACAGAAGAAGACTCAAGTATATATGTAAAAACTCCTGATCAGACCTATAAGACTGATTATGTGCTCTCAACCCTAGCCCCACGTTTGGCAGCTGAACATATCTCATATGAACCTGCCCTAGAAGCAAAGATAAAAAAAGAAATGTTAAACACACCTACATGGATGGGACATACTGCAAAATGTGTAATTGAATTCAAAAATTCTTTTTGGAAAGACCAGGGCCTGAGTGGTTTTGTATATTCACAAGTAGGTCCTTTAGCAGAGATACATGATGCATCTACTAATGATAAGGCTGCATTGTTTGGTTTTGTACAGGCTCAGGCGTCTACAGATAATATTATAGAAGATGTAAAAGAACAGATGAAAAGACTTTTTGGATCTAATGCTGAGGAGATTATACATATATATTTTACCGACTGGAGAGAAGAAAGATTTTCATCTAATGCATTAGATTATAAGGGACTTTCAGCCCATCCTGAGTATAGTCTGAATTTGTCTCATTTTAACAATAAACTCTTATTTATTGGAACCGAAACCGCCTTTACAGACGGTGGTTATCTTGAAGGTGCTCTTACATCTGCTAAAGAAGTAGTAGATAAGCTTAGTCCTGTTTAGGTCTAGTATTTTTTAAGAAATAATAGATCTCTTTATACGTTTCCCAAGGAGTGGCTGTAATATAAGTGATGTCATGCTTTAAACAAAACTCTTCTGTTATCTTCGCTGCCTTGAGTAGGTAAAAACGTGGAGCCTTTGGATATAAATGATGTTCAACTTGAGTATTTAAACCACCATAAAACCAGTGAATAAACCAGCCCCCTCTTACATTACGACTTGTTCTATTTTGCAGTTCTAACCAAGTGAAATCTTTATATTTCTCTTCTGGAAACATTTCTAAACCTAAGTGGTTTGTAATGATAACTGCGCCAAACCATAAAGCCCAGATAACATACATACCAACCACAGTAGCTAAACCTACACCCCAACCAAGTGAATATACAATGTATACTGGAATCATTGTATTTATAACTAACATACTAAGTTCACCCCAATATCTTTTTTCTATAACATATATCACAGACTGAACCCAAAATACTACATATAAAAGAGTAAGAAGTGGCCAAAATAAAATATGCTGATTATTATGGAACCATCTTGGATATTCATGACCACCCGTAAAAGCACCACCCCCTGCGTCTAAGTCCGTGTCTTTACCGATGATATTCGTGTAGGTGTGATGTAAAAAATTATGTTTATTTTCCCACCATGAACGAGATATTCCCATAATTCCATTTGCAAAAACGTAAGATACGCTTTTGTTTGTATGACGTGAGCCAAAATATTGTCCATGAATTAGATCGTGAGCTACAAAGGTAGCACGCATAATTGTTAAAGCAAACAGAAAGGCCGTAATAATAGGATGAAAGGCTGTCACTGAGTATACCGATAAGCCAAGTAGTCCAATGACAATAATAAATTCAATATAAGCCCTGCGGTGGCAATTGGCGTATAGGCCTTCAGCCTTAATCTTTGCCTTTAATTCGGCAAATAAAAAGTTAAATTCTTCATTTGTATATTTTTTATGTTCCATAGTAAACCCTTATAAAATAAAAACTGAAATTTTAATTTAATAAAAACTTATGAGGATTATAACAAAGATAGATTTTAAATAAACTAAAGGACTAATAATTTAGCCCTAAAGATTTTTATTTGTAACGGTATGTGATACGGCCCTTATCAAGACTATATGGAGTTAGTTCAAGTTTAACCTTGTCTCCAGGTAGAATCTTAATATAGTGCATACGCATTTTACCGGCGATGTGACATAAGATTACGTGACCATTTTCAAGTTCAACACGAAATGTTGCATTTGGAAGGGCCTCAACAATCTTACCGTCAACTTCAATTACGTCAGCTTTAGACATATTATTTCCTTATAAAGTTGATAGAATCTCGGCTTTTCCATTGATAACTGCAACAGTGTGTTCATAATGTGAACCTCTTAATCTGTCTTCGCTAACAACATCCCAGCCGTTTTCTAGTATTTTTGGTTTGCCATCTTTCTGGCATATCATTGGTTCTAAACAAAAAACCATTCCGTTTTTAATCTTAGGTCCCTGCTTTGCATTAGGGGAATCAAGATAATTAGGAATTTCTGGTTCTTCATGAGGCTTAGTACCAATTCCATGTCCGCAAAAATTGCGTAATGGTACATAACCACGAGCTGTGATAAATTTCTCTAATTCTAAAGAAAGTTCTTTAAATCGCATTCCGTCTCTAATAACATCTATCGCATGATAAAGGCTATCTTTTGCACAAGCAATCAAATCTTCGTCTTCTTTTGTAATCTTGCCAACACCAACAGAAATAGCCGCGTCACCAAAGTATCCATCAAGTTCAGTACCGATATCAAAACCGATAACATCACCCTCTTTTAACTTATAATCAGTAGGTATTCCATGAATAATACATTCATTTAGTGAACAACATACAGAAGAAGGAAAGCCATATAGACCTTTAAATGATGGTTTTGCACCTGCTGCACGAATAAAATCTTCTGCCATTGCATCTAAGTCAGACAAAGATGCACCAACAATAGCATTTTCACGCATAAGGTTCAAAGCGCCCGCAACAATCTTATTTGCTGCGCGCAATTTATCAATTTCTTTAGGTTTGCGTATAGCAATGGCCATGATTAAAGCCCAACCGCCGAAAGTGTTTCGTACTTTTGCATATAAACCTGAGCTTCAATTTTTCTCATTGTATCAAGTGCAACTTGAACAACGATAAGAACTGCCGTTCCTCCAAAGAAGAAAGGAACACCCATACCTTTTACGATAACCCATGGAAGTGTTGCCACTAAACCAAGGTAGATCGCTCCAGTAAATGTCAAGCGAGACGCTGTTTCATTTAAGAACTCAGCAGTATGGCTTCCTGGTCTAACACCGGGAATAAAACCACCTTGACGCTTAAGGTTCTCAGAAATGTCTTTTGCATTAAAAGTAATCGAAGCATAAAAATATGCAAAGAAAACAACAAATACAAAGGTAAACACATTAAAGAAGTATGAATTTGGATTCATAATATCCGCAATGTCTTTCATTAATTGAGAAGAATCAGCTGTAATATTTCCCGAAAGAATAGTTCCTGGGAACATTAAAATAGCTGAAGCAAAAATTACTGGAATTACACCTGCAAGGTTTACCTTAATTGGAATATAATTCATCACACGCTTGTTTTGGTTTTGCATCATTACTTTTTTGGCGTAAGTGATAGGCACACGGCGCTCACCAAGCTCAACATAAATAATAACACCAACCGTAACAAGGATAACTGCAATAATACCAACAACCATAATGAAGTTCATTCCACCTGTGTTAAGAAGTGTAATTGTTGAGCCAATTGCAGAAGGAATCGAAGAAACGATACCTGCAAAGATAATTAAAGAGATACCGTTACCGATACCACTTTGAGTAATCTGCTCACCAATCCACATTAATAACATCGTACCAGCAAGCATAGATACCGCTGCTACAAGTAAAAATTCATTCATATCTGCTACTAAGATAGCTGAACCACCATCAGGTCCTGTAAGGTTTTGAAGCCCAACAGACACACCAATAGCTTGAACAATAGTAATTGCAATAGTTGCGTAACGAATAATCTGCATATACTTAACCATACCATCACGTTCTTTTTTCATTTGACCTAGTGGTGCAAAAGTTGCAGCAAGAAGTTCCATAATAATAGAAGCAGTAATATAAGGCATGATACCAAGTGAAATGATAGATAGACGCTCAGCTGCGTTACCATTGAACATGTTAAATAGTCCAAGTGCGTTATCAGAGTTGCTGTCGAAGAAAGATTTGATTACCTCTACATCCACACCCGGTACTGGCACATATGCCAGCAAACGGTATAGGAATAAGAAGCCAAGAGTAATAAGAATTTTATTAACTAAAGACTTGCTCACTGTTATTTTCCAGTTACGGTTACGTTCTCGTCTTTGATCTTACTAGCTAGGTCTTTAGCAGACGCACCAACTAATTTAATCTTACCAACAGAGTTTGCAACTTTGTGAACTGAACGGATAGTTTCCATTGTAATTTCAGAAAGCTCAGCTACCGCTTTAACACGCTCAACATTAATTACATAAGGCTTGATTTTTCTTGAGAAGAAACCAGTCTTAGGAATACGTTTAGCAAGTGGCATTTGACCACCCTCAAAGTTACGCTTACGGCTATAACCTGTACGAGATTTTTGACCTTTTTGACCACGTCCTGATGTTTTACCAGTTCCAGACGCTTGACCACGACCTACACGCTTACGGTTCTGTGTAGAACCTTCAGCTGGAGAAAGATTTTCTAATGACATACCTTATCCTTTTAAACGATCAAGTGCATTAATAGTAGCACGTACAACCGTATTAGGGTTGTTTGATCCAATTGATTTAGTTAAGATATCTTGAAAACCTGCAAGTTCAAGAACAGGACGCATTGCACCACCGGCAATTAGACCTGTACCTTCAGATGCTGGACGCATAATGATTCTAGAACCATTAAACTTCTCTTCGATATCATGAGCAATAGTAGTACCTTTGATACTTACGTTAGTAATGTTTTTAAATGCATTATCTACTGCTTTTTTGATAGCGTCAGGCACTTCTTTCGCTTTTCCGTAACCGTAACCTACTTGACCGTTCTTGTTTCCAACAACGATAAGAGCAGTAAAACGAAAACGTCTACCACCCTTTACAACTTTAGTTACACGACCGATGTTTACAATCGATTCTTCAAATTCGTCTCTATTGATTTCCATCATCAGTCCTTACAGTGTGATTTCATTAGCGCGTACAGCGTCACCGAACGCTTTAACAACACCATGATAGATATAACCGTTACGATCAAATGTAACAGTAGAGATACCAGCAGTTTTAAGAGCGGCAGCCATTGCTTCACCAACTTTTGCAGCGCCCTCTTTATTTGCTTTACAACCAAGTGTTTTAGAGTGAACAGAAGCTAAAGTAGTTCCTGTTGCGTCATCAATTACTTGTGCTGAGATAAAACGGTTAGAACGGAACACAGATAAACGTGGACGCGCTGCACAACCAGAAATTTTCGCACGGATTCTACGCTTACGTTGAATACGAGTTTTGTTTTTAGTTTTT
>DTVI01000079.1 GCA_012963655.1 Sulfurimonas sp. | reverse complement strand
CCATAGAAAGAATTGCTTCCTCTATTAAAGAGTATTTTTTGGGTGGGTAAAATGTATTTTTGTCATTTTCATACTTGCTAATTCCAGTTTTTTGACAGTCAAACCTTTCTTGAACGCCCCTTACCCACTATCCAAATTAGTTAAAACACCAGTTCTAATTAACAACACGAATTTCAGGAATTGCTGTCACAAATTCTCCCCCCCATTCACGTATAAACGAATTCTGAGAAATCACTTCATCAGCTATATTCCAAGGAAGGATCAAAACAATATCCGGTTTTCGTTCACGGATGACCGCAGGAGAAAGAATGGGTATATGGCTGCCGGGCAAGAACTTTCCTTGTTTGGACGGAGCCGCATCGCAGACATAAGAAACCAGATCATTCTTAATACCTGCATAATTTAAAAGAGTATTTCCTTTTGCAGCAGCACCATATCCAGCAACTATTTTCCCGGCGCGTTTTTGCTCTATAAGAAAACTCAAAAGGTCGTTTTTGATTCTGTTTGCGCGTTCTTGAAATTTTTGATACGCAACAGGTTGTTGCAGACCAAATTGTTTCTCTTCCAACAAAATATCTTGCACATTCGAAGTTGTTATACGCCTGTCATCATCATGACAACCATAAACTCTCAGGCTTCCTCCATGAGTCGGCAGGCGTTCAACATCCCAGACCCTCAACCCGGCCCCCTCAAATATGCGACTGACTGTATACAAAGATAAATATGAAAAATGTTCGTGATAGACTGTATCGAATTGGTTTTCTTTAATTAGACATAGCAAGTGTGGAAATTCCAGAGTAATGACGCCGTTGGTCTTCAACACCTTTTTGAGCCCCAAAGTAAAATCGTTGATGTCGGGAACATGGGCATAAACATTATTGCCGAGAATCAGATCGGCCTGTTTATTTTCCTTAACCAACCGAGCACCTAACTCGCCACTAAAAAACTCCTTTAGCACAGGTATCCCAAGTGCCTCAGCGGCTTTTGCTGTGCTTGTTGTTGGTTCAATCCCGAGACATGGAATTCCAGCAGTGACAAAGTTCTTCAACAGATAGCCGTCATTTGATGCAACTTCGATTACGTGGCTTTTTTCATCAAGGCTAAATCGGGCACGCATTTGCTCCGCATACCTAGCTGCGTGATCTAGCCATATCTGAGAGACTGACGAGAAATAAGCGTAGTCAGGAAGAAACAATCCATCTGCCTGGACAAAATCCTCAGTTTGCACAAGCCAGCATTGATCACAGACAAACAGTTTAAGCGGGTAGTAACTCTCGGTTTTTTTGAGTTCCACATCCGTCAAGAAGGCATTGGAGGGGGGAGCAAACCCCAAGTCAAGAAAGACTCGCTCAAGCAAACTATCACAATGGCGACAGTTCATACTTTGATTCCGGTAAAATCAGTAGAAATAGGTGGGTACTTTTGATCTCTGGCAGACAGATCCAGAGCGGGTAGCGGCCAGGTAATAGCAAGTTTCGGATCATTATACATTACCCCACTCTCAAATTCCGGATTGTAAAAAGCTGTGTGCAGGTATAGCAACTCACTATCAGGCTCCAGCACCTGAAACCCATGACCACAACCTTCAGAAATCACAAGCATACGCGCATTTTCGGAAGTCAGTTCCTCAGCATGCCATTGCAAAAATGTCGACGAGCCCGCGCGCAAATCAACGGCAACATCCCAGACTCGCCCACTAGTACAGCGAATAAGCTTCATTTCCGCATGGGGAGGATTTTGGTAATGGATCCCGCGCACCGTTCCCGGAGTAGCCGTGATCGATTTGTTTATCTGAACTACTTTACGCCCCCCAAAAGCACTTCCCAGCTCTCGTTCACAAAACAATCTGGAGAAAGAACCCCGGTTATCCGGCAGCAAACTGGTTTCTACAGTGAAAACCCCTTCTATTGATGTAGACAAAATCTTCACAGACTACTCCAAGCCAAACCTGCTTGTCTTGCGGCGGCCGTATAGGCCTGTAATTGATCAAGGCTGATAACTGCTTTGCGCTCAAGGTTTGTCTTATACCATTTCGCTGTAGCACCCAGACCTTCCTCAAAAGACCAGACAGGTTGCCAGGCAAGGCGTTGACGCGCTTTGGCGCTATCCAGATACAACAGTTTTGCTTCATGCGGCTGTGGAGAATCAGAAACCTGCCAACCTATAGAAGGCCATTGTTCTTTCATATGAGCCACCACCGCCTCAACAGTTCGATTCCCACTTTCATCGGGCCCGAAGTTCCACGCTTCGGCAAAATCTTTTCTGCCTTCGATCAATTTTTGTCCCAGGCACAAATAACCGGACAAAGATTCCAGCACATGCTGCCACGGACGCGTTGCGTTTGGGGAACGTATTTCGAGGGTTTCCTCTTTGCTGACAGCTCGCACCAGATCCGGAATCAACCTGTCCTCAGACCAGTCACCACCGCCAATAACATTTCCGGCCCGAGCACTGGCCAAC
>DTVI01000078.1:3374-9870 GCA_012963655.1 Sulfurimonas sp. | reverse complement strand
AGATGTTGATTCTTGTGCTCATTGGCAGGGTGTTCAAATGGGGCACGCGGCTGCTAATATCATTCCTGTTATTGCAGCCAATCGTGTTGGGATAGAAGAAGGGAAATCTTGCTCTTTAAACTTTTATGGATCTTCTTTTATGACAGAACATACAGGGAAAAAAATAGCAGAAGCATCTAGAGACAAAGAAGAAATACTTTATGCTCAGTATGATTTAAAAAATAATAAAATTTTAAGAGATTATTGGGCTGTTTTTCAAGATAGAAGACCTGAGTGTTACACTAGGCTAACTGAAGAAAATTAATGGAACCTTATTTGCTTTAACAAAGTTTAATAAGGATGAACTATGGAAATTATCTTACATAATAATATGATTATTGTTCGTACTGGCTTTGATACACTTAAGTCATCATGGATGGATGAATTCCTAAACAGTCATTCTCAAGACATGCTTTTTTTACCTAAGGCTGTCTTGGTCTTTTCAAATTCTTCACTTGAAGAAGAAAAAGAAAGTTTTTTACATGAACTTTGTACTTATTATACAAGGAACCAAGAAACTTGTAATAGCTTTTATTTACGCTCTATCTTAAGATACATGAAGCATCCTATTAAAATTGAGCTACAAGAACAAGAAAGTGCAGAAGTGATTGAGGTTCGTATTCAAGCGCGTAGCAGCTCAGAGGTTCATCTTAAGCTTGATCATCCTAATCGTTGGGTTATATCGTATCTTAAGTCTCAGCTTGATTTATACGTCACTCAAGAAGGTTTAATGAACCTCTTTTTAAATTTACCTGATCATAAGGCCAAGAGTCGCCTTGAGAAAGCCCTAAATAAACGACATATCTTACATTATGAGATTGAGTATAGTTATGATGCTTTTTTTATGCAAAACCTTTATTCTGAATTTGGTCAGTTTGAATATGAAGATCATACTGATACTGAGATTGATGATATGTTGCATTATTATACGGTGCTTGAATGTCCCGTTGGTTCATCTCAAGATACACTTAAGCGATCTTATAAAAAACTAGTCAAAGTGTACCACCCTGATAAGGTGCATTGTGAAAGTACTGATACTGTAAACCATTACACTCAAAAATTTCAGCTTTTACAAGAAGCTTACCAAGCCTTGCTTATTGTTTCATAAGCTTCTTTTATTAGTTCTACCCGTTTTTATCTTTGCAAGTGGCTACACTGAGCCTAAAAGTTTTACCCACGCTATAAAAATTTTCAAACAAATTGATATGGATTATAAACGTACCGCCTTTTCTTTAAAAGAGTATGAATATGATCCAGCAACATGTATGAGAAAACGTTATTTAAAAGAAGACCCTACTAAGGCGGTTATATTTACTAGAATTGTCCCTCAAACACTTATGGCAGAAGGCTTGGCCTGTTATAAAGAAGACATTTGTACGGATATGATGGGAAAAAAGTATCATGGAAAACGATGTTGCCGTAAAAGGGATAAGACTTATAAGGCTTATGAAAAAGATATGTTTAATATTATGAGTATTGAAAAAGACAATGCCTATCTTCAAATAAACCCGCCAGAGCATTATCGTGGAAATATTGCGCGTGTTATTTTATATATGCATCAAGTATATAAGTTAGCATTGAGTGAAGATATTAGAATGAAGTATGAGAAGTGGGATAAGCAAGACGCTGTTGATGAAAAAGAATGTAATATATATAAAACAATTTTTAAGATTCAACACAAGGCTAACCCTTGGTTACAAAAGGCCTGTACAAAGTATTAGTGCTGAAAACCAGTAATTAAGTCATCTGTAGATATGTTTTTTAATAAGTCCTCAAAGTCTTCACAAGTATAAAGTCTTAGTTTTTTATCTTGGATACTAAGAAGCTCTTTTGAGAAACCTCTTTTTGTAAATAGCATGATGATATCAGGGTTGAAATCAACTTTTTCACATTTTTCATTAAGCTTATTTAACTCTTTTTTATTGAGTTTATGATTTTTCCATTTACACTCACCAATGATGAGTTTTTCATCTAGGGTAGTGGCCATTAAGTCTATCTCTACATGTCTGTCCCAGTATGAACCACTTTCAATAAATGTATAAGATGAGAGCTTGAACTTTAATAACTCATTACTTAATTCTTCAAAGGTATAGCCGACGAAGGCTTGGTGGTGTTGTCTGAAATTTTCTATTACTTTTTCATAATTTCCTAGTTCAATCTCTTTTTTCATAGGTGAAATAAAGTAAAACCAAAAACGTAAGAAGGGAGAGGTGAAACGCATTTTATTCGAAATTCTATGTCGAGAGATCTCTCTCTTAAGTTTGTTCCCATCTTTAAGCGGAGGCTCTTCCCTTGAATACTCAGCCTCTAAGACACCTACTTCTTGTAAGTGCTTAAGACTAAGCCCACCAGACATATTACTAAGTCCACTCTTATTAAAGGCAGAAAAGATACGTCTATCACCACGTGCAAGGTTCGTTAATAGTTTGAGATATTGAGGCTCATTGCTTGTAAGTTCAGTGATTTGATTATTAAGGAGGTCAAAATTATCTAAGATTTGGCTTTGGATAAGTTCTTCAAGGGGAGCATCAATGTCTATATTCCAGCCAAGACCGCCAAAAACAGAAAAGTAATTAATGAGCTTTTCTATATCATGAATCATATGGCGGAAGTAAAAGGAGCGAAATTGTTGCTTAATCATGTTTTACTTTAGGTATATACCTGTATCTTTAACTTCTATCTTTTCTGCTTCTATAAGCGCTGTTAGCGTACGTTTATAAGCTTTCTTACTCAGTCCAAAGATATTTTTAATATCTTCCGCGTCACTTTTATAGTTATAAGGAAGTTTACCGCTATTTGCTTTTAGCATTTTAATAATCTTTTCTTGTCCAACATCAGAGCTTTTATCGCCAATGCGTTGAAGTGAAAGATCTAGTTTCCCATCAGGACGAGCAACTTTTAAATAAGCTTTTTTAACATCACCGGTTTGTACATCTTCAAAAATTTCATTATGAAAAATCATACCTTCATATATATTATTAACGATACATTTAAAGCCCATAGGTGTTTTAGCCATCACTAAAATTGAAACTTCATTGTTTGGTTTGAGTACTTTTTTGTGAAAACGAAGGTGCTGTGTTAAACGCTCTGAACCAATGAGTCTGTGTGTTTGTTCATCATAGTTGACATATAAAATACGTTGTTCACCGGGGATAAAGTCAGACTTTTGATGTGTTTTTGGTACAAAAAGGTCTTTTTGAAGTCCCCAATTTACAAAGGCTCCAAAGTTTGTTACGTCAACGACTCTAAAAAAGCCGTATTCATTAAGGGTAGCAAGTGGTGTTTCCGTAGTAGCAACGATACGATCTTCAGAATCATTATAAACAAAAACGTCTATCTCATCTTCAACCTGCATACTGTCTGTGCAGTACTGGTTAGGAAGTAAGACATCATTTTCATCTTCTGCCATTAAAAAAATGCCAGGGTCTGTTAATCTATCAATGCGAAGGGTATTTACTTTTCCAAGTATTAAGTGTTCATTTATCATATGAAATTATAACATGATATGAGAGCTAGTAATACTTAAAATTTATGCTTGCTTTTTTCCAGAAATTAATACAGGAGCAAACTTCCATCCCCAAAACACAAATAAAACTAGCCATAGACTTAAAGACAGGTCAAAAAACCATAACATAGGTAGATCAAAACCAAAGATTAGAGAATATATAATTCTAAATACTACCACTATCTGAGTAAGATAAAAAAGCTTTAAGGTCGTGCTATCTGCGTTAGGGGGTTGGCCTGAATGCCCAAGGGTTACCCGTGTTCCAAAGCCTATTATGATAGTGGTTAAAAAGCCAAGGGCTAACATGTGCACCTCGGCAAAGGCAAAGCCTGTTTCTAAGATGATTTCACTGAGTTGAAAGAATGAACCAAGGATTAAGGCTGCTGGCATCCAAAATAGAGCAATGTGTAATAGTTTTAAGATGTTAGGTGCTTGAGAAAAAGAAAGCTTCCATCGAATGACTTCAAAAAAGATATACAGCCCTAGAAGTAAAGAAATCACTGCTTCAATTATATCTTCGTTAAATACATCCGCAATACTCTTTATGATAAGGGCAATAAAAACGCTAATAACAAAGCTTGAACGCTTTTTTACGAGTGAATGAGAAAAGAAAGGTACTATTTTTTGAGCAATAGAAAAGGTCATGAAGATGAGGTATAGATTAAAGGCAAAAGGCAGGGCTAAAATATCTAAGCCTAATACAATTTCCATGATCCAAACAGCATGAGCAACTGTGCCTATATAAATGGAGGTTAATATCCAAAATGGATCATCTTTAATTTTAGCCTGAGCTGAGGTAAAGATGCGTTGTAACATATATAAAAAGACAGCCTGCCCTAAAAATAAAATCCCCATACCTGATAACATTAATGCTTGAGATGTAAAAAGACCGATACATGTAAGTAATGAACCTACTTGAAAAAGAAAAAAGGTACGAATATAATAAGGTTTTTTAACAGGTTCACTTTGACAAAATTTTGAAAAGGTAGTGTATAAAAAGCCTATGAAAAATTGGGTAAAGACGATAAAAACTAAAGAATAAGCATGAAACATAGTAGGAGATAAGACAGTATGGGCATCACCCTTTAGCATCATCTTATAGCTTGCCATAAAGATAGCCATAACAACGACTGCCCAAAAAACACCCGCTAAGAAAAAAGGCTGATGGGGTTGAGATAAAAAGTAATTTTCGTTTTGTGTTTTAGGCTTTGTAGATAAATTATTCATTTTATATATCCTTAATGTGAATGATATAACATTAGAGATGAAATTTAGTTGATTACTGTCAATTATTAGTGCAGGATGCTACTATAAGTAATAAGAAAAGAAAGCTTAGCAGGAGAGATGCTTTTTAAACTATTGCTGACTTTATGTATTTTTCTATCTGTGCTTAAATGAATACATCAAAACTAGCCGAGGCGCTTGCAAAGAAAAGTTTCTCAGATACAAGCTAGACAGTTAACATATAAACTTGTTATTTAGTCTTCATATCTTTATGCTTAAATGAATACATCAAACCCTATACGCTCAGATAGACTCTGCCCCGTCATAGTTAGTTCAAGTTCTTTATCTGGGGTAATTTGTAAAAGTTTATGTTTAGCCATAGTATTAATAAGATATTTAAAGTCTTTGCTACTTAACTTAGATAAGGAAAAAAGACTTTTTGTTTGAATAGGATCTATCTTAGAAAGGGTATAAAACACCCTTAGGGCATTAGTTTGTGAAAAGACTTCTTGATAAGTCTGCAATATATCTAAGACCTTGATAGAACGAATTAAATCACTCTCATCTAAGTCATATTGAGAAAATTCAAACTCATTTTCAAGTTCACTGACGAGTTGCTCTTCTAAGATATTAGTATCGATTTTTTTACCATGATTCATGTCTAAGGTTCTCACCGCATCCAGTTTGGCTTGGAGTTCACTTTGGTAGTTCATAAGAACATTATAGCAATAAATTTTAAATATTATGTATCTCTATGTTAAAATTAGGTTATGGATAATCAAAATAAAAATAATCCCTTTCATGGGATCACATTAAAAGCTATATTAGAAGCTATTGTTAAACATTATGGATGGAAGGTTCTTAGAGAAAGAGTAGAAATACGCTGCTTTTGGAATGATCCTTCTGTTAGTTCTTCTTTGAAATTTTTAAGAAAAACACCATGGGCAAGAAAAAAAGTGGAAGACTTGTATATTGAAATGTTAGAGTCTAAAAAAGACATAGACAAAATGAAAGATGTGTTTTTTCCTAAGGACACACAAAAGGATAAGTGATGGATGGTCAAGTGGAAGTAAGTTTTACAGTTTTATGTGATAATGATTTTAATAAGGAAATTACCCTTGCGGAACTTTTAAAATCTGAGAAGGTTTTAAAGGCGATTAAGAGTGATTTTTGTGAGGGTGCTAGAAACCTAGAAATACATTCAAAATCTGATGAGGTTAAAATCTCTATTAATTCGCAAAAGCAAGAACATAGTCATGTTATTGAAAAAGATGATATTCAAGATATTTTAGAACTAACAGAAGAATATGCAAAAAGCCAAAAGCTTCTTAAGGGAGCATGTTCAAGGATAGAGTTGAAAAACTTTTCAACCCTAGAGGCTTAACCCTTTTTATTTGTCGGCATAATGATTTTTCTTGGTGCGCGCTTTGCCGTGGTAGAGGTCTTGTTTCCTCTGTAATCATTTGACTTATTTTCCCAAGGTTTTTTATCTCCCTTAGGTTTATCCCAGTCTTTCTTACCAAAAGAATTTTTCTCTTTTAAGTCAGCCTTAGAGTCTTTAAGAAACTTAGTTGCATCATCCTCAACCTTCTTTAAGTCTTCCATAGAAGCTTCCTCACCACGTTTAGCTGCCCATTCTCTAATCTTGTCTTGTTTTTCTCTAACTTGTTGTTTAGTAGCTTCTTCTTCAGCAACTTGTGCCTTAGTCGGACGGTGAGGTGGATTTTT
>DTVI01000078.1:0-3364 GCA_012963655.1 Sulfurimonas sp. | reverse complement strand
TAGAGAAAAACAAGACAAGATTAGAGAATGGGCAGCTAAACGCGGTGAGGTGGATTTTTCTTTTTTTGTGATTTTAAGACCTCAAAACCTTGAACCGCTTCTCTAGGAAGATTTTTTCCAAGAAGGGTTTCAATAGGATAAAGTTGAGATTCTTCAGCGTCTGTCACAAGGATTAAGGCCATTGATTTAGCATAAGCTAAACGCTTCATATAGGTATCAGCTTCAAGAGGAAGATCATAGCTAATGATCATATCAAAGCTTCCTTCCTTCATTTCTTGAAGGCCAGCATCATTGCTAAGGGTTAAGTTTTTGTCTGCAATTTCTACCGTTGAAGTGTTTGCCTTTGAAAGCACAAGTATCTTTTTGTTTTCATGAAAATCAATAAGATGTTTAAGTAAGATTGGCTTACGTTCAGTAGTACAGCCGTGAACCTTATGGTTATGGCGTTTAATAGAGTTTGTGTATGACATTTTAATCCTTAGCATTAGCAGTAATAATTATTGACATTATACAAGCTTATAGCTTTACCCTAGAGCAGTATCTTAGATATAATTATGAAAAACAATAATTAAAGAAGTTCATAAAATGATTCAACTTTCAAACCTTACTAAAAACTATGGGGAACAAGAACTGTTTTCAGGTCTCAATTTTAAACTAAATGCTGGAATGAAGGTAGGACTTGTAGGACGAAATGGAAGTGGTAAATCTACAATTTTCAAACTTATCCTAAATGAAGAACATTATGATGAAGGTCATATAAATATTCCTAAGGGATATAAGATTGGTGCTTTGAAACAACATTTAGAGTTTTCAGAGCCAAGCCTAAGAGAAGAAGCAGCTCTCGCGCTTAGTGAGGACCAACAATATGAAACCTATAGAGTAGAAAAAATACTTTTTGGTTTAGGCTTTAATATAGATGATTTAGATAAAGATCCTCTTTCTTTTTCAGGGGGATACCAGATTCGTATTAACCTTGCAAAGCTTCTTGTAACTGAGCCGAATTTATTACTTCTTGATGAACCTACTAACTACCTTGATATTCTTTCTCTTAGATGGTTAAAAAGCTTTTTGAAAAGTTTTCAGGGTGAGGTCATCTTAATTACTCACGATAGAGACTTTATGGACGCTGTGACTACCCATACTATGGGGCTAGTCCGACGTAATTTAGAACTTATTTCGGGTGATACACATAAGTTTTATGCTCAGCTTGCTTCAAATGATGAACTTTATGCCAAACAAAAAGTTGCAAATGATAAAAAGCGAAAAGAGCTAGAAGAATTTATTGCTAGAAATAAGGCAAGAGCTTCTACTGCTGCTCAAGCACAGTCAAAACAAAAGCTCTTAGATAAGATGGACAATATGGACGACCTAGGTTTAGATGATAACCTAGAATTTGAATTTAATTTTAAAGAAACAGTTTCAAAGATTGTTCTTGATGTACAAGAATTAAGTTTTGGATATACACCAGAAAAGATACTCTTTAATAATATTTCTTTTACCCTGAAAAAAGGAGAGTGCCTCGCAATTATTGGTAAAAATGGTACGGGTAAGTCAACCTTATTAAATACTATTGCAGGAGAATTAAAACAGCTTCAAGGAGAAGTGAAATCCCATGATAGTATTGAATTTGGACACTTTGGTCAAACCAATATTTCAAGACTAAATCCTAAACATACTGTTATGGAAGCTATTTATGAGGCAGCTCCTAAATTGGGAGAAGCTAAGGTACGAAGTATTTGTGGGGGGATGATGTTTTCAGGTAATTCTGCAGATAAAAAAGTATCTTTACTCTCAGGGGGTGAAAAATCTAGAGTGATGTTAGGACAGATCTTAGGACGTCCTTCTAACCTACTCTTTCTTGATGAACCTACTCACCACTTAGATATTTATTCTATTGAGGCTTTGACTAAGGCTATAGAAAATTTTGAAGGAGGGAGCATTATTGTTTCTCACTCTGAAGAATTATTAAGACGTGTAGCAGATAGACTGATAATCTTTTCAAAAGATGGGGCTGAATATTTTGATGGGGGTTATGAGCTATTTTTAGAAAAGATAGGCTGGGGTGAAGATGAAGAAGAAGTTAAGGGAAAACCTACTCCTAAGGTCAATAAGAAAGAAAATAAAAAGCTACGTTCTGCTCTTGTTCAAGAACGTTCAAAGGCAACAACACATCTTAAAAAAGAGATAGAAAAGCTTGAAAAATTCATTATGCAAACAGAAGAGAAATTAGAAATAGATCATGCTGATTTAGAAGCTGCTTCTGCTTCGGGAGATAATAATAAGATAATGGAGCTTTCTTCAAGTATAGGAAAAGATGAGGCTGAAATAGAAGAGAAGTTTGAACGTTTAGAAGTGGTTCAAACGGAATTTGATGAACTGACTAAGATATATGAAGAAAAGCTTCAAGAGTTAGAAGGCTAAGACTTCTTTCTCCAAGATACATGGGCTGGTTTACCTAAAAAAGTCCATGTAACTACACGCGTCTGTTTTTGACCTTGTTTCATTTCAATTGTCTTAACTTCGACTGCCTTCACTTGTTCTAAAACCTTATAAATAACAGCTAAATTGTCTTTTTTAGATACTAGGGTGGAAAACCATAAACAGTTTTTAGACCTAGCGGCACTTTGTTTTATCATCTTTGTTACAAAGGCTATCTCACCGCCCTTATACCAAAGTTCATTTGCCTCGCCTCCAAAGTTTAGAAGCTTCTCATTTTTCTTACCTAAGTTTTTGTTCTTACGTATTGTTCCTGAAGTGGCTTCTTTATATGATTTGTGAAAGGGTGGGTTACATATAGTAAGGTCAAAATATTCATCTTTTTTTAAGACACCAAAAAGTATATTTTCTACATTGTCTTGTAAACGGCATTGGATAAGATCTTTGAATGCAGGGTTCTTATTAAGAATGTTTTGTGCTGAATTTAAAGAGTTTTCTTCACTATCAGTACCCACAAAAGACCATCCATATACACTAGTACCTATAAGGGGATAAATAAGGTTAGCCCCTGTTCCAATATCTAAAACCTTAACTTCCTTTCCCTTAGGAATATCACCTGAACCCGCAAGTAAGTCTGCCATATAATGAAGATAATCTGCTCGACCAGGGATAGGAGGACAGAGTGAACCTTTTGGAATTTCATAATTGTGTATCTTATAAAAATGTGAAAGCAGGGCCTTATTTAAAAGAAGTACTGCCTCAGGATTTGAGAAGTCTATAGATAGATTATTATATTTGTTTAGCTGGACAAAGGCTTCAAGTTCTGGTTTAGCTTTAATGAGTTCTTTAAAGTTATAAGGGGCATTATGTGGATTTCTTGGGTGTAAACCCTTCTCTGTTGTTTTCATTCCTAATTATACATAAAAGT
>DTVI01000077.1:624-2488 GCA_012963655.1 Sulfurimonas sp. | reverse complement strand
TGGTTTTTATGCAATAAAAAAGTTTCTCTAAAACTAAATTCAAAGAGAAAAGCTTGAAATTGTCATTTTAAGTAATCTTTTTATAGAATTAACCGATCTTGGGATAGGAAAGAAGTTAACAAATTGACTTTAGTTGTATTATGAGGTCTTAATTTAAGCTTATTTTTTTAAAAATTTAGTAATAATAAGTTTATTATAAAAATATAATCTTTGGGGTATGAATGGATTTAGGTACGGTCATTGGTCTAGTGTTAGTTCTTTCGCTTTTATTTGGTGCAATGGCAATGGGTGTTGGTATTGGTGCGTATATCGATATCCCTTCAATGTTAATAGTAATTGGGGGATCATTAGGTTCTTTGCTTGTTGGTTTTAGAATGGAGCAAATGAAGAACTTTCTAAAAATCTTCATGGTGGCTGTTAAACCTCCTCAAGAAGATTTACAAGAACTTATTAGAAAACTTGTTGAATACGCAACGCAAGCACGACGAGATGGCATTTTATCTCTTGAAGCCGCTGCAAATATAGAAACCAATGCTTTTTTAAAGCAAGGTTTATCTATGGCAGTTGACGGAAATGAGCCTGATACTATACGTGATTTATTAGAAATTGAGATGGATCAAACGTCCACACGTCATAAAGGAAATGCAGCTATTTTTGATCAATGGGCTGGATTTGCCGGGGCTATGGGTATGATTGGTACCCTTATTGGTCTTGTTGCTATGCTTTTAAATATGTCAGACCCTTCTGCAATTGGACCTTCTATGGCAGTTGCCTTACTTACAACTATGTATGGTGCGATGATTGGTAATATTTTTGGAGCGCCTATTGCTAATATCCTTCTTATTCGTAATGATGAGGAAAACCTTGTTAAAGAGGTTATCTTAGAAGGGATTATGTCTATACAAGCCGGTGATAATCCTCGTACACTTGAGGCTAAACTTTTATCCTTCCTTTCACCTAGTGATAGAGTTAGTCAGTTTGAGTAAGAGAGTTTAAATTATGTCTAAGAAAAAAAAACCTTGTGATTGCCCTAAATGTCTTCCGGCTTGGCTAGCTGCATTTGGTGACCTTATGTCCCTTCTCTTATGTTTCTTTGTACTTCTTCTTTCTATGTCAAGTATGGATACAAAAAAGATTTCTGAGGCTATTGGTTCTCTTGCAGGGGCTATGTCTGTTCTTGAAGGGGGTACGAAAACAGAGATTTCAAAACAACGTATCTTAGAATCAACACCTATAGAAAGTAAAGATGAAACTTCTGTAGAAGTTAATCGTATCAAACAAGCTATTTCTGAGATGAATGAGATGTTGCAAGAAGGTAAGGGCCCTGCTGTAAAACTTAAAGAAACTGAATCAGGTTTTGTTCTACGTTTACCTGCTTCCTTAGTTTTTAAACCGGGTGAAGCAAAGATAGATAATGAAGATGCCTTGTTGTTTTTAAAACGAATCGCACTTTTGGTTCAAGAACTTCCTAATAATCTAGAACTTAGTGTAAGAGGGCACACGGATAACCAAAGTCCTGGAAGTAAGAGCCCCTTTCAAGATAATTGGGATTTGTCATCTGCTAGAGCTATTGCTGTTTTAAAAGAACTTCTTCTAGGCGGAGTAAAAGCTGATAGAATGCACGCAGCAGGTTTTGCATCTTATAGACCTGAAGCGAGTAATGCAACTATCAAAGGTAGAGAAAAAAACCGTAGAGTTGAGCTATACTTCTACGCACGAAAAAATGAAAAAGAATCAGAACTTAAAAAATCTATTCTTGATAAGGCTAAAGCACTTAAATAATGAGAATATTTTCCTTACTATTATTTCTAAGCCTTTCTCTTTTTGCTGAAGTCTTAGAAATTCCAACAATTAACCTATCCTT
>DTVI01000077.1:276-549 GCA_012963655.1 Sulfurimonas sp. | reverse complement strand
TAGCCCCAAGTTTACTACTGATGACAACAACCTTTACACGTTTTGTTATTGTTTTTGGTTTTATGCGTCAGGCCATGGGAACACAACAAATTCCACCAACACAGATTTTAGTGTCTTTAGCACTTTTGCTTACAATATTTGTAATGGAACCCGTAGGGCAAAATGCTTATGATAATGGTATAAAGCCTTATATTGAAGAACAAATAGATTATGAAGTAGCCTTTGAGAGAACTACAAAGCCTTTTAAAACCTTTATGATTAGAAATACAAGGG
>DTVI01000077.1:0-266 GCA_012963655.1 Sulfurimonas sp. | reverse complement strand
AATAGCTTCAAGTAAGATAGGCATTAAGATTGAAGCTACAACCATATCAATAACCAAAAAAGGGAAAAAGATTTAGCACTTTTTTTCAGAATTAGAAAGATGGATAACCCCAATACTGTAGATGACGTTCCCTTATCTGTTGTTGTTCCTGCTTTTATGATTTCGGAGTTGAAAACAGCCTTTGAGATAGGTTTTTTACTCTTTTTACCTTTTTTGGTTATTGATATGGTTGTAGCATCTATTTTAATGTCTATGGGTATGATGAC
>DTVI01000076.1 GCA_012963655.1 Sulfurimonas sp. | reverse complement strand
ATTCCAAAAATGTTTTTATCCCCTTAACAAAACTATGTAGAGATGTATGTCACTATTGCACTTTTGCTCAGCCACCTAGAAAAGGCGAAAGTGCCTATTTAACGTTAGATGAAATATTAGATATCGCTCGTGCTGGTGCAAATGCCGGCTGCACAGAAGCTCTTTTTACACTCGGCGATAAACCAGAACTACGCTACAAAGTTGCAGAAGAAGAGCTTGCTTCACTGGGACATAATACAACTTTGGAATATCTCCATGAAGCAGCAAACTTGGTTGCAAAAGAGACAGGTTTGTTACCGCACGTAAACCCTGGGGTTATGACTGCCACGGATATTAAAAAACTCCGAGAGGTTTCTGTTTCCCAAGGAATCATGCTTGAAAGCATTTCGAATCGCCTTATGGCGAAAGGAGGAGTTCATTTTGGATCGCCCGATAAGGAACCTGCTGCTCGTCTAGAAACCATTCAGCTTGCGGGGAAAGAAAAAGTCCCTTTTACCTCGGGTATTCTTATAGGGATAGGAGAAACGCGACTAGAACGGATCGAATCATTACTAGCTCTACGTGATCTGCAAGATAAATATGGACACATACAAGAGCTAATTATTCAAAATTTCCGAGCAAAACAAGGAACAAAGATGGAAAACTCACCCGAACCATCTTTTGACGACCTTCTATGGACATTAGCGATGACACGTGTTTTGTTTGGGCCAGAAATGAACGTTCAAGCACCACCCAATTTGACACCCGATTCTTACAAAAAACTTCTCGATGCAGGGCTTAGTGATTGGGGGGGAGTATCCCCGATTACATTAGACCATGTAAATCCAGAAGCACCGTGGCCTGAAATAGAAAATTTATCGGAAGAAACTGCATCAGTGGGTAAAGATTTAGTCGAACGACTCGCTATTTATCCTGAATATGCAAAAAACCCAAAAAAATGGCTGAGTCCGAAAATGAGTACTTTAACAATGCAAAGTATGGATACCGAAGGATTCGCAAGAGGTGGTAATTGGTCACCTGGTGATAACGAAATCGAACCCCCTTTAATAACAATTAACACCAGCGACAGAAACCATGAGCTAATCACGAATTCTATTCAAGAAATTGTAGCTAAAGCACGAACTGGAATCGAATTAACTGAGGAAGAAATAGTGGATCTATTCAAGGTCCGAGGTAAGGAGTTTTCCTACGTTTGTGACGCAGCTAACCAACTACGCGAAGAAGTGTCCGGCAATATCGTACGGTACGTGGTAAACCGCAACATTAACTATACGAATATTTGTTACTTTAAATGTCAATTTTGCGCATTCTCAAAAGGTAAACTGAGTGAAAATTTAAGAGGAAAACCTTATGACTTAGGGTTAGATGAAGTTGTTAGAAGAGCAAAAGAAGCCTGGGAAAGAGGTGCTACTGAGGCATGCATGCAAGGTGGTATCCACCCCGACTATACAGGTGAAACCTATCTGGAGATCTGCAAAGCAATTAAGAGAGAACTACCTGACATTCATTTGCATGCTTTTTCTCCTTTAGAAGTTTGGCAAGGAGCAGAAACTCTTAAAATCTCCGTCCCTGAATTTTTAATCCAATTGAAACAAGCTGGATTAGGTACATTACCAGGAACCGCAGCAGAAATATTGGATGACGACGTACGTGCAGAACTCTGTCCTGATAAAATTAATACCTCCCAATGGCTCTCCGTCATCGAAGATGCCCATAGAGCGGGCTTCACGACAACATCTACAATTATGTATGGCCATATGGAAAAATCCCATTCGTGGGCAAAGCATCTTTTGCACCTAAGGCATCTTCAAGAAAGAACAGGCGGGATCACAGAATTTGCCCCCTTACCTTTTGTTCATATGGAGACACCTATCTACCTCAAGGGACGTGCACGAAGAGGACCAACATTTCGCGAAACCATCCTAATGCATGCAGTATCTAGACTAGTCCTGAACCCTGTTATCACAAATATACAGGTGTCATGGGTAAAAATGGGCGAACTTGGCAGTAGTGCATGTCTACAGGCAGGTGCCAATGATCTTGGCGGCACTCTAATGAATGAAAGTATTAGCCGGGCAGCTGGCGCAAATTTTGGTCAGGAAATGCCCCCAGAACAAATGGACAAATTAATTAAGAGCCTCGGACGAACACCTAAGCAAAGAAACACTGTTTATGGAACACCTAACGATGAACGTACAAACAAATCATATTCTGCTCCTGAATTGGAGCCAATTGTCTTACAAACCGCTCACTCATATTCAAAAAAACGCTAAATATTTGTTCTCAATTCCTAAAATTTCGACACCAGCTTATACTTAGTAGGAAAGGTTATAATTGATATGGTAGAGAAAGACCCCAGAGAACCATTTACACGTATTTCCGTAAGCGAAGCTAAAGAAAAATTAGAGGCAGATCAAGCAGTAATGATTGATGTAAGAGATCCTCACGAATATGCAGAAATACATGCATCGGGTGTTCTTTTAATTCCTGT
>DTVI01000075.1 GCA_012963655.1 Sulfurimonas sp. | reverse complement strand
TCTAGTTCCAACTCTTTATTCTTTTCGAATTAAAAAATAGAAACTATAAATCCATTTTTCTTTTGGTTATGGCCTAACACCTCATCAGGGGGCCGCCGTTGCCATTGTAAGCGTAAGAAAAACAAACACCCTCACCTATAATATGGTCTAGATTATAAAGAGCCTATAGCGGAAACTTCAACTGATTTCATTTTTTTTCCTTCATAAATACTCATCCACTCATTTTCTTCAATAACTTCTACTGTTAGATAACTTTCTGATTGATTTTCATTCTCTAGAAAGTAGTTGGCCGATGTTGTTTGATAGGAGGAAAAATCTGTTTTAGTTATAAGATGAACTGTGGCCTCGGCAATAAAATCTTTAGCGTAATCACAAACGGTTTCTTCTCCACTATCACTGACCACCGTGTGTTGCAAAAAATCTTCATTTTCGATGACATCAATTAGTTTTTCGTCTAAGTCAAATTCATCTTTAAGCTGAAATATGGCATAGGTTAGACCCCCCATTTCGGTATCGTCCATGACCTCAAGTAAGCTCAGTTTGGATGTTTGCAAATCTTTTAAGGCGTATCGGGTATAGTCGGGATCCCCTTCAGCGGTTTGGTACCAAACTAATGTTTCAATTTCGTAGGACGACTTATCAATGAGACCTAGTTCGACGATATCTCCAGGACGCACTTTGAGTGGATTATAGGCCTTTTTTAATTCGGAATTTACCTTTTCAGCATCTCGACTTTGTTTCCATTTGCCCTTAAATTTCTGCCATGCTGTATCACCCTGCTCATTACCTAGAAAAATATTTCTCATGGACATTGCTAAGTCTCCCTTCAGAATCTTCTAACAAAAAATAAATAACCAATTCCCATCAAAAAAAACAAGTTTAAAAAGGCGGTTGCCCCAAAGCCAGATTCTTTTTCCTCAGGGGGTTGCCTCTTTGATTGATAGAAATCGCCTGGGTTGGCATTAACATATTGCTTAGAATAGGCAAGATCGGAGTCGACATCTTTGGGAAGGTAGTTAGGGTCTCTTTTGACGCCTTGGCGTTCCAGTTCAGCAACTTTTTGCTCTAGTTTTTTTAGTTCTTCTTTCTGTAACATATTATCTTGATAGAGTGCTCTTTGAATTCCGGGATCACGCCAATGGTGGTGCCAAAACATTTGATTTACCGTGGAGAGAAAAAATAAATCCCAAATTCCTACCGAACGCATTCCCCAGCCCAGACCTCCAAAGCCTCCTCCATAATAGTTGTTATTGATTACGGTGGTAGGCTGTCTATGGCGATTTTTGTACTGGGAGGACCGAGTATTTCGGGAAGTATTACTAGATTTATTTCTTGACAGCATCTTTTGACCGCGTCGGTTGCGGGAAAGGCCGGACCTTCGATTTGAAAAATTCTTACCTCTTGAACTTTTTCGACTGCCAAAAATACCCCCTTTTCGCCTATAACCTGATTTTGAGCGACTGCCCCACGATGAACGTCCCCTGGAGGAGCTTCGACTAAATATCCTAGATCCACCAAAACTTCGGCCCATGGACCTGGAAAAACCAAACCCTCTTCGGGCCTCGGTTTTTTCAACAAGCATTAGGGGAAGGAGAAGAATAAAGCATAAATAAATTGGTGTAATCTTCTTCATATTCATATTGATAAATCCTTAATAAAGAAGGCTAATTAAAAAAATAAGAAAGGATTAGGCCACCCATTATAAAAGAAGTTCCCTCGATCAAGCCTGCTCCAATATTTTTATCTTCGGATATTTCTTTTGAAAGATCTGCCTTGGGAAGCAATAAATAATCGGTAAAAATTCTTAAAATATAGAGCAGTACCGCAGTACTAAGGACATAGAGTGTCACCGATACCAGATCTTCCCGCAAATTTTCAGAAACACCGTTGATTCCAGAATTGATGGTAAGACCAACAGCTATCAGAATACCCGCCATCGGCAAAGCTGCTGCCACGTTCTTGTCCTTAATTTCCTGCAAATCATCGTAGGGAGTCAATTTTTGATAGGCCAAGCTTACTAAGATCAGCATGATTTGACCAAAGAGGAACCACAACAAACAAAAACCTATGCTCTGCCACATGGTTGCCTCAGATTCACCGTCACCTATGGCCCCTGAAATAATAAAACCAGTGGCCACCGCTCCTCCGAATCGACCGCAGGCCAAGGCAATGTTTTGATTTTGGTATATTTCTTTGTAGTCGTCTATTTTTCTAAATATTGCCTTATCCGTAATCCAATCGGCCACCAATAGTAAAATGGTGACTGAGATGCCAGTAAGGGCGATATCCATGGCCTGGCCTGTCCACGAGTGATGCCTAACTACAATTGAATTCATGGTGGCCATAATCATCGCAAATAGAAATCCGCAGAGTTCGATTGAGGCCGCCAAATTATCTTTTTCAGTAATCATTTCGACCAACTTATACCCTCGCGCCATATAAAATAGATCTCTGATCAATTTTCCAATATAGATAAGTGCAATTCCTTCAACCAAGAATCCTAT
>DTVI01000074.1 GCA_012963655.1 Sulfurimonas sp. | reverse complement strand
TTTTTGTTCTGAATGCATTGTGTACCTCCATCATTTAGTTTTATTGATAATTTGTCGTTGTAATTTTTTTTAATTTACTAAAAGTATATAAAACCCAAATGATTGATATTAAATATGAGAGTAAGGTCCATGTTAGTATGTTAATACTTCCTTCTATTATAGAAATAGAAATCCAAATAAGTAATATTTCAAAAAATACATATAAAAAGGGAATGGTATAAGAAGGGGTTTGTCGTCTATACTCTTTTATGACCTGCATAAGATACTCCTTTGTTTAAAAAAGTCACCTTATATGTCAATCTATCTTACATATACTTACAAGTCATATATTTATTAAGCTTAATGGTTTTCTTTAAGTACGCGTTTTAGAACTTTTCCTGTCGCGGTTTTAGGAAGTTCATCTAAGAAATAAATATTTTTAGGAATTTTAAAATTAGCTAAATGTTGTTTTAGATAAATTTTTACAGCTGATTCGCTCAAGGTTGCCTGCTCTACATCTAACTCTATATATGCGACAGGGATTTCTCCATTGTTTTCATCTTTAATACCAATAACAGCCGCTGCCTTAATAGAATCATGTGAATACAGGACTTCTTCTATCTCTCTTGGATAAATATTTATACCTTTTGAAATGATAAGGTCTTTCTTTCTATCTACTATATAGATATATCCTTCCTCATCAACCTTACCAAGGTCACCCGTTCTAACCCAGCCATTAATGATAGTTTCGTCTGTAGCTGTTGGGCGTTTCCAATATCCCATCATTACACAGTCACCTTTAACGATAAGTTCTCCCACACTTTCAACAGGAACTTCTACCATCTCTTCATCAACTATCTTAACTTCATATCCATATAAGGGAAGACCTATAGAAAGTGGCTTTTGTTTACTTATTGGATTAATAGCAACCGCAGGAGAGCATTCACTTAGGCCATATCCTTCCAATATTTTCGCACGCTTGAAAATTTTATTAAATTTTGTCAAGGTATCTTCACTCAAGGCAGATCCACCTGAGACAAATGCGCGAACTGAATTAAACCATAAAAAGTACCAAGGAAGTTTTGCTCTTACTAAGGCATTATAAACATCGGGAATACCTAAGAAAACAGTTACACGCTTAAGAAGGGTTTGTTTAATTATATTTGAGAAGGGAAGCACAGAAGGAATAATTATCATTGATCCCCCTACAAATATAGGAAGTAATACGGAAATAGAAAGAGTAAAAGAATGAAACATTGGTAAATATACAATAAATCTATCTTTTTTATTTAGGGCAAAGCGTTCTTGTCCTCCATATACATTAGAGAAAATATTTTTATAAGAAAGCATTGTTCCCTTTGGATGTCCGGTAGTACCTGATGTATAAATAAGTAAGGCTAAATCATCAAGTGTTTTATTTACACTTACCTCATCATCTACAGATGGACAAGACATTGCATCTGAAAATAAAAAGTGTTCCCCTGTGTTTTCAGGTAGCTCATCTATCCATATTATTTTTTCTATGCTTGTGGTAGCTTGAAGGTTTCCTGTTTGCTTTACAAACTTCTTAGAGGTAATAAGCATTTTTACTTCAGCGTCATTTAGAATATAAATGTATTCCTCTTCTTTTAGCATATTGTTAATAGGAACAATAACCCCACCTATCTTAGAAATAGCGAAAAAGGAAATTAAAAATTCAAGTGAATTGGGCGTAATAATAGCAATCTTATCATCATCTTTCATTCCACTATGAGCTAAAAATCGTGCAAAACTATCAACCCGCTGTACTAACTCAAGATTTGATATCTTTTCATCATTTACAAATACAACTGTTTTCTTGGGGTCATTTTTTGCATTAGAAGAGATCATTTCATAAAAGTTCTGATAAGAGTAAGTCATTAGCTGTTCCTATTTATTAAGGTTTCTTTTTACAATAATTGAGTCATTTACAAAGCATTATTATAATACTTTGTAAATGGCTCTGCCCTTAAGGGCAAGAGTTTTAGAATTTGTAACCGACACCAATACTAATTAAGTAAGCAGATGCGTTTGAAAATGTTCCATTAAGGGGGGTTGAGCTTGTTGCACTCGTTTGAGAAATAGTGATACTCTCTCTTTTATCATATAAGCCTGCAATACCTATGCTTAACTCTTCACTATGAGCATAACGTGCTCCTAATGAAAAAATTTGTGCATCTGAATCTGGAAGTTCAAAGCTTACAGTGTTTTGAGGTGCTGGGGATTCATCAAAAGCATATCCTGCCATACCTGTCCATTTTTGGTTAAACTTATGTGTTACGCCAAAGCGATAAGTATTTGTGTCACTCCAATTTCTTTGTTTTGGATCATCATAAGCAGCTTTTAGCACACCACTTAGCGCAGGTGAATAACCTTGAAAGTCTAATAATTCATATGAACTCCAGTATGTACGTTCATATACAAGTTCAACAGTAGTAGCTTCATTAAAAGTATATGCTCCGGCTAAAGCTAAAGTAGCTGGAAGTGGAATTGTAACTGATGCACTTCCATCATAGTTTGCAGCAGGTACAGATACGATTGGCGTTCCATTAGCTAAGAAACCTTGAGAAGCTGAAAGCTTTGCCGTGCCATCTTCTTTTAAATCAACTTCTGATCTATAAGTCACAGCTAATGAAAGTTTCTTCATTGGCTTATAGGCAACTGCTAAGTTATATCCGAACTCTAAGCTGTCCCCCTTCATGTCCCTATCAATAGTTTGATAAATTGCTTGACCACCAATGCCTGGTGTTCCGACTGGAACTATTCCGACAGCTGTTGTGCCAGAACTCTTAACAACACCTTCACTGTATACCATTCTCACACCTGCAGCAACGGCAAGTGTTTCTGTCATTTTATAAGACACTACGGGATTTAGTTCAATGACTTTAAGAGTAAATTCTTCAGCTATTAACTGACTAGCCCCACCATCTTGCCATCTTTTTGAAAGACCTGCCGGTACAGTTAAAGATGCACCAAAACGAAAATCTCCATAAGCTTCACTAACATAGTGTAAAGTAGGTAAAATAAAATTTTCTTTTTTTGAAGTTGAACTTGCACTTCCTGTTTGACCAAGAGCATTTGTTGCTGTCCCCTCATAATCAACGGCTGTCAAATGAATATACATAAGAGAGCCTTCCATATGTTGACCATCTTCCATAAACGCCATATTTGCTGGATTAGAATACGCTGCATCTGCTGTGTGTACATTTGCAATATCTGCACCGGCTAGTGCTACTGAGTTTACTGATTGTTCTGGAATTTTATACCCATTTGCCATTAATACTGTTGTTACTAAGGACAATAGTCCAAGTTTTTTTATCATTTATTCTCCATAATTTATATTGTTTTAGTTTTCTAAAGTCCGTTTTACTGTTCTAAAGAGTATAGCAATTCGATCTCTTGTTTCCAGATACTATCGTCTATCGTTTCAAGTATCAGTGGTATATCATCCATTCTTTCATCATTCATAATAAATTTAAAGGCATCAATACCTATCTTCCCTTTTCCAATACTTTCATGACGGTCTACATGTGAGCCTAAATCAGGCTTAGAATCATTCAAGTGCATACCCATCAAGTATTCAAAACCCACAATATTACTAAATTGGGCCATAGAAATATCATAAGTTTCTCTTGTTCTTATGTCATACCCTGCTGTAAACATATGACAGGTATCCAGACAGACCCCTATTCGGCTTTTGTCTTCTACCTTATCTATAATATGCGCTAAATGTTCAAACTTCCATCCAAGGTTTGAGCCTTGGCCTGCTGTGTTTTCTAAAACACATTTTACATTTTGTGTTTTATCATGAGCATAATTAATAGACTCTGCAATGGCATCTAAACATTCGTCTTCTGGTATCTTCTTCAGAAAAGAGCCCGGGTGAAAATTTAAACGGTCTAAGCCTAAAAGTTCACATCTCTCAAGCTCATCTATAAAGGCTGTTAAAGACTTCTCTCTTTTTTCTAACTCAGGATGACCTAGGTTTATAAGGTAAGAGTCATGAGGTAAAACATGTTTAGGTTCTATACAAGCTTCTTCTAGTTCTTTTTTGAATTTATCAATAGTGACAGTATCAAGAGGCTTTGCCTCCCAACGTTTTTGATTTTTTGTGAACAAGGCAAAGGCCTGTGCTCCAATACTTTTTGCATTAATAGCGGCATTAAACACACCTCCTGCTGCGGAAGTATGTGCCCCAATAAATTTATTACTCATTATCGTTTCCTTTTAAGCTACTTTACTCTTATATAAGAGGTGTACTTAGTTTTTAAAAATTTTTATTTTTAACTTATTATGTGAATCTTTAAAAAATATTTCACCATTTTCCACTTTATACTCGATATTATACTCAGAGCTTTGCAACACTTGCCTAAAGCCTAGGCTTGTTAACTCAAATGAAGCTTTTGCAAAGATAGGCCTGCCTAAAAGAACATTTAAAAGTAAGTTTTTAGGATACGATTCATGTAAATAGGCCTTATTAAAAGCTGACTTTGTCAAACACCCTTCGTTTACGCAAACCAAGGTGTCAATTTCTATGCTTTGAATTAATTGGCCTGCAATAAACAAGTCCACTCTTACCTCATCTGAAGTTGAACGGATATAACCAAGGTCTGCATATTTTAACAAGGGTGTTTTAATAAGAATAAAATAGCTTTGATTTTTTTCATAAGTTTTAGGAGCACACCCTGAAATAAAAGCACTCAGACATAAGGCAAAGAATATTTGTATGAACTTTATCACAAGTTTTAAAGACCTCTTCATTTAATTCTAGATCTATAGCTTCTTAACTATTATCTAATTCTTCTTCTATTGTTGTATTTATAAAAGTATTTTATCTTGTTTTTCTTTATGTTTTAGCTAAAGATCTATTCCCACAAAGCTAATATATTATTTTAAACTAGCATATCACTAAAGACACTCCCTAAAGAAGCTAAAAAGATCTGAAACATTTAACACATTAGTAAAGGCTGAACCGTATAAAAACTTTAAATTCAAATCATATCTTAAGCTCCCTCAGTATCATACTTGAGATAAGGGATTATTCTTTGCCATTAAATTGATTGACTAATTTAAAATATATTAATCTAAATAATGCTAATCTTAGTAAGATTAATTTAATAGACTCTGATTTAAATTCAATTTGCAAAAAAAAAGGTTTAGTATGGAAGTTATGGTAGTTATGGAAGTTATGGTAGTTATGATAATTAGCTTTCTGAGTGTTATGGGATTATATTCTATAATCCGAAAGAATATATTTAAAAAAAAATGTCATCATTGTAATAAATCTTTTGTATTGAAAAACCTTGAAGAGAACACATGTGCAGTTAAGTCCTGTAATATACTTTTTTATTATTGCGTTCAATGTAACAAAAAATACGGTGATAGAACAAGTCCATTAAGTCTTTGCAATAAAGACTATAATAAGGCAAAAGAAAATCATAAAGATATGATTGTCGTTACATCGGAACATATTAGACAACATGAAATAACTAAGAAATCTGAAATATTCATCACTTCACCATATTATAAAGACAAAAAAATGTGTGTTGACGCAATGAAATGGATTGCATCAGCAAATGGATACAACGCTATTACTAATTTACGTTTTGAAAAAAGACAGACCTCAGATGCAAATAATAACTATATCCAAAATTGGACAATTTCTATTGGTATCCCAGTATCTGTTAAGAAGCTATTAAATAAGAAAAAGGGCATAAAACAACATTACTTGACAAGAGACTAATTCAAGCCAAAGAATTTTTATCTACATCCGATTTCGAAATTCTTTATCCAAACTGTCAAATAAATATGTCACACAGCAATCTTTTTAAATCACTACTTTTAATCTGTCTATAATCTTTAATAGAAAAAGAAATTTATCTACTTATAAGGTGTCTAAAAATAAACTTTTTACTTCAAAACAACTTTATATAGGGCTATAATTTATGAAGATTCATATAGACCTTGATTGCTTTTTTGTTTCTGCAGAACGCATCTTAGACCCCTACCTTAGAAATAAACCCGTAGGCATAGGCGGTAGATCTGACCAACATATCTTTTCAAAACAAAACACTAAGCAGACAATGAGTCTAGCCAATAATGGTGCCTTTGTTATGAGCTTTTTTCAAGATTCTCCCTCAAGTGGTCAAAATGACTTAGATAAATTTATAGACCCCGATGGAAGAGTTAGAGGGATGCTAACGACTTCTTCTTATGAGGCAAGAGCTTTTGGAATTAAAACAGGCTGTACTATAAATGAAGCCTTGAGAATATGCCCTCATATCATCATTAAAAAACCAAACATGAAACTCTATCAAAAACTTTCTCACGCACTTCATGAATTTTTACGACTTCGTATTCCTTTGTTAGAGCAAGGAAGTATAGATGAATTTTATGGGGACTTGACAGGTTGGATAGAAGATGAAGATGTACCGGCCTTTATACTAAAGCTTCGAGATGAAGTACAAGAACAACTCAAACTGCCTATCTCCATAGGGGCCGCTCCCTCAAAATACACGGCTAAACTTGCTACAAATAAGGCTAAACCCTTTGGGTGTAAAACTATCTATAAAAAAGATGTAGATGCCTTTATACATAATATTGCCTTAGATGACTTCCCGGGTATTGGAAAAAAGACTTCTGTTAGACTTCATGGATATGGTCTTAAGACCTTGGGTGACATACAAAAAGCAAAAGAACTATTTTTACATCAGACTAAGTCAACTTGGGATTTATACCTAAGGGTTTGTGGAATAGACAATACCCCTATTGAAAAAGAACATATTCGTAAGTCAATAGGAATATCACGTACCTTTGATCCTATTAGAGATAGAACAGAGGCTTTACGTCGTCTTACTATACTCTCTCGACATTTAGGTTTTGCCATTATGCGGATGGATGTTATCCCTACCAATTTTTATGTGGGTGTCTCTTATGAATTAAGGGAAAAAGGAAAGGCTAATATATCCTGTAACCGTCTTTTTTCAGAAAAGTTTTTTAAAGACATTTGCGCGAAGTTATTTAAACAAGCAGATAGTTCACAAGGCCTTCGTATTATCCGTATTTCCATATCCACCTCTGCTTTTACTACCCATTCCCATAGGGCACTTTCACTTATAGACTATGAAGAAGATAAAAAGCAGTATCTTCTTACACAAAAAACGAAAATACTTAGAGAAAAGTATGGGCTTGATACCTTAAGATGGGGAAGTGAAATCTAGAAGGTGTTATAATACTTTATGGCAAAAAATAAAAAAAAAGTAATTAACTTATCAAATCAAAATATTTGTTTTAGTGAAAAAGAGCGACATTTTAAAATCAACTCATTTAACCCCAATAGCATGGAAGTCGAAGTTTCAGTAAGTGAAGACGGCAAAAAAACAAAAAAAGTGATGAAGCTTCCTTTCGCTCATTTACCAAAAGAAATAAAGAAGCTTATTAAACCCAATTAATCTCTGTTTAATGGGTTCTCAACATTATAAGTAGGTTGAGGGGCTAGCTATATTATAATTTGTATCTTTACTCAATACTAATTTCGCATATTCCATATTATAATAATAAAAGGCATTCTTACCTTTTACATAATATTTTCCTCATATAGATTCAATTGTCCATGTTTTATAAAGTTCTAAAAAGTATAAAGAATTTCACGTGTTTCCTTTTCATTTTGATATAATACATAAAAAACATAGGAGATCTTATGACAGAATTCTCAAACGTAAGCGTAAATCAAGAAGCAAATTTTTATTTTGATGGAAAAGTAACTTCAAGAACACTAACATTTTCAGATGGAAGTGTAAAAACACTTGGAATTATGATGCCAGGCGAATATGAATTTGGAACAGCTCAGTATGAGGTAATGGATATAACTGCTGGTGAGTTAGATGTAAAACTTCCAGATGCATCTGAATGGATGACAATTAAGGGTGGTGAAACATTTGAAATTGAAGCTAACAAAAAGTTTCAAGTTAAAGTCAAAGCAGTAACAGACTACTGTTGCTCATACTTAGATAAATAATATGGATCCACAAGCAGCTATTTCACAAACCGGTGGTATGGATTTACGTGTTTGGGGAGTTATGTTTGGGGTTCTTATTCTTGTGGCCTTAGTCTTGGCCTATAAGAGTAAGGATATGGAAAAATAGTGAAGCTAAGCCTTCACTAAAACTATATCTTCACTCAAAGTCTTATTTTAAAAGCGCTTCCACTTTTATATGTTCTTCCTCACTTGCATAATCAAGAGCACTTAGACCATCTACATCTTTTAAACTCTTGTCTGCCCCATTTTTTAAAAGAAGTTCCACAATCTTTACATGCCCTATTTCAGAAGCAGCCATTAAAACAGTATATCCCTCATCATCTTTTGCATTTATATTTGCACCTTTTTTGATAAGGTACTCAGAAATCTTTACTTCTTTTACATTTTCTTCTTGAGCAGCATACATTAGAGGTGTGTATCCACCTCCATCAGTCATATCAACCTTAGCACCCTTATCAATAAGAAGCCTAACTATATTGAACTGACCATGTTGAACTGCAATAATCAGTGGTGTATTTTCATTTTTAGTCTTTATATTGACATCAGCCTTATGCCCAATTAAAGAAATAGCCACTTTGACATTTCCTTCATTACTTGCATAAATCAGAGCACTATAACCAGCGTCGTCTTGAGCATTTACATTTGCCCCCTGAGATAAGAGATAGTCTACAATTTCAGGTGCATTATTTTTTGCTACCCACATCAGTGCCTGCGCACCACCCTCTCCCACTACATTAATGTCTTCTCCAGCACTTAAGGCAGCTTTAACACCCTTAAAGTCACTTTTTTTTGCTGCATCAATTAATGCAGATGCACTTGCATACACAAGACAAGAGGTTATAAGACTTGTCCATAATAATGATTTAAATAATTTCATATTTCACCTTATGTTATATATAGTTATTGTATAACATAGTATTAATTAATTTTATATTAGATGTAGCTAGTGTATAATATTCTTATGAAACTTCTTACCTTATTGCTTCTATTTTACTCCCTTTGTTTTGCCATTATCCCTGAAGACACGCAGGAAGGTAAAGACCTTTATCTTAAGGCTAACACCTATAATAAAGTACTTTACCAAGCAAGAACAGAAGGAATGTCTACAAATATTTATAATTCTTATGGAAATAGAAGGTAATATGAAATTTTTAGGATATTCAAAAAAGAGCCTAAGCTTTTTGAAAGAACTTAGGTCAAACAACACTAAAGAATGGTTTGAAGATAGAAAACATATTTATGAAGAGCATATTTTAAATGCTAATCGTAGTTTTGTTGTGGAAATGGGAGAACATATTCAAGCCCTTGTTCCTACTATAAACGCAATACCAAAAATTAATGGCTCTATGTATAGAATCTATAGAGACACACGTTTTGCCAAAGACAAGACCCCCATGAAAACACATACAGGCGTTATCTTTTGGCAAGGATCTGCTAAACGCACGCAATCTGCAAATTTTTATACACGTGCTACTCCTGAAGAATATGTTATAGGTGCGGGAATTCGCCGGTTCGATACCCTCTTACTCTCAACCTATAGAAAATATATTCTTGACATAGACAATGCCGATAAACTTTTTTCTATCTTGCAAGAGTGTAAAAAAAAGGGTTTTGATATGCGCCACATTACAAACGTCTTCCTAGAGGGTTTGCTAAAACTTATCCTTACCCAGAACTTGCCTTGCTTAATGGAATGGTTGTAAATAAAAAATTCAAACCTGATGAGACTTATTTCTCACATAAACTAATTGATAGATGCTATAAAATTTATGAAGAACTTCTACCCCTACAACAGTGGCTTTATGAAATGACTCTCACAGTAAGTGAGGAAGAATAAAACCTCCTTCTTTTCAAAATACTTAAAAATAAAATACAAAAAAAAACTTTGATTGCCTAAATCTGAACTATGTTAGTATTAATGAGTTCCTTGTCTGAGCATGAATT